>DATHVS010000276.1:0-17317 GCA_035461195.1 Nocardioidaceae bacterium | reverse complement strand
GTGCGCGTCAACTCCGTCGCGCCGGGCTACATCTACGCCGACTCGCTGAAGTGGTACTTCGACTATCTCGCCGGCGAGCGCGGCGTGACCCACCAGCAGGTGTACGACGAGACCGCCGTGACGTGCGACCTGCGCCGGCTGCCGGTGCCGGAGGAGATCGCGGACGCGGTCGTTTTCCTCGCCTCCGACATGGCGCGAGGGATCACCGGCCAGTGCCTCGACGTCAACTGCGGCGAGTACCACCACTAGGAGGCATTCAGATGCGCGAGCGCGACAGCGTCGGGACCTTCGAGGACCTGCACGAGGCGGCGTCGCGGGCGACCGGGCTCGACGACTTCGGCGGTGACGAGTACCACGAGGGCCTGCGAATCCTCCTCGACGACTACGCCCACGAGGCAGGGCTGACCCGCGTCGGGAACTACATGCAACGCTCGTTCGTGCGCGGGGCCCTGATCGCCCGGCTGCTCAGCCAGATGGGGTTCGAGCAGCATCCGGCGTACGTCGACGTACCCGTCGAGCGGCCGATCTTCGTCACCGGGCTCCCCCGCACCGGCACGACCGCGCTGCACCGGCTGCTGACCGCCGACCCCGCGCACCAGGGGCCCGAGCTGTGGCTGATGGACTTCCCCCAGCCGCGACCGCCGCGGCATACGTGGGAGTCCGACCCGGTGTTCAGCGGCATCCAGGCCGCCTACGCCGAGCACCACGTCGAGAACCCGGAGTTCATGGGGATCCACTACATGGACGCGGGCTCGGTCGAGGAGTGCTGGCGGCTGCTGCGCCAGTCGGGCAAGTCGATCGGCTACGAGTCGCTGGCCTACGTCCCGAGCTACTCCGCCTGGCTGGCGAAGCAGGACTGGACCGACGCCTACGAGCGGCACAAGGCCAACCTCCAGCTGATCGGCCTCAACGACCAGGACAGGCGGTGGGTGCTGAAGAACCCCTCCCACCTCGTCGCCCTGGACGCGCTCATGCGGGTCTACCCCGACGCGCTCGTCGTGCAGACCCACCGCGACCCGCGGGTGGCGATCGCCTCGGCGTGCTCACTCAGCGCGGAGGCCACCCGCGGTTGGTCCACGGTCTTCGAGGGAGCGGTCATCGGGCGGACCCAGCTCGACATGCTGGCCTCGGCGTCGGCGCGGTTCGCCGAGGAGCGTGCACGCCACGACCCGGCACAGTTCGTGGACGTGGAGTACGACGACTTCGTGGCCGATCCAATCGGGACCGTGCGGGGCATCTACGAGGCGTTCGACCTACCGTGGACGTCCGTCGTCTCGCAGCGGGTCCGGGCCCTGGACGAGGAGTCGCGGCGCGGCGGTCGGCAGCCGTCGCACCGCTACTCCCTGTCGGACTACGGGCTCACCGAGGACGAGGTCCTCTCCCGGTTCTGAGCACGACCCGGCGCCTCTGCCGCGCGAACCTGTGCCGATCCGGCGCGTCTGCCGCGGCGGATGCGCCGGATCGGCGGTCAGCGGGGGTGTACGACGACGCGCGCACCGTGCTGGGGGACGCTGGTGATGTTGCGGACCTTCGGTACGTCGTCGGCCCCGGGCGGCACCTGCACGTCGTAGGCCGCCAGCACCTCACGCAGCACGGCGACACCCTCCATCAGCGAGAAGCCCGCCCCGATGCAGCGGCGCACCCCGCCCCCGAACGGGATCCAGGTGTTGGTCTCGATGTGGCTCTCGGTGAACCTCTCGGGACGGAAGACGTCGGGCCGCTCGAAGTTGTCGGCCCGGCTGTGGGCGATGATGATCGAGGGCCCGACGTTCGTGCCGCGGGGCAGGTCCCAGCCGCCGATCGTGGCCGGCGCCATGAGGTGGCGCACCACCATCGGGATCACCGGGTGCAGGCGCATGGCCTCCTTCATCACTGCCTCGAGGTAGTCGTCGTCGCCCACGTCGGCCGCCCTCTGCGCCTTGCGCAGCTGCGCCTCGTCGCGGCCGAGCTCGTAGAGCGACCACGACAGCGCGGTGGCCGTCGTCTCGTGGCCCGCGAGGAGCAGGGTCACCAGCTGGTCGCGCAGCTCGGCGTCGGAGAGGCCGTCGTCGCCGTCGCCCACGGCGAGCAGCTGAGAGAGCACGTCGGTGCGCTCGGACAGGTCGCCCGCTCCGCGACGTTCGGCGATCTCGGCGTACATCACCGTGTCGAGAGCGCGCTGGTTGTCGACCGTCGCCTTCCAGGGCCCGAACTTCTGGAGGAACGGGTAGCCCCAGCCGAGGAGCACGATCGGGTTGACGTCGACGGTCTTGTTCACCAGCGGGCGCAGCTCGGCCAGGCGCTGCTCGTCGGTGACGCCGAAGACGACGCGGAGGATGACCTCGAGGGTCAGCGCGTTCATGCGGTCCAAGGAGCGGAACGCCACGCCTGGCTTCCAGTGAGCGACCTCGTCCTTGGCGATCGCGGTCACGACCGACTGGTAGCGGCGCAGCGCAGCCCCGTTGAACGCCGGCATGAGGAGCTTGCGGGCACGCCGATGCTCGGAGGAGTCCTGGAGCAGCAAGGAGTGCTCACCCATGATCGGCCCGAGGATCGCGTTGCCCTTGCCGGCGTGGAAGATCTCCGGGTCACCGGCGAAGATCTCCTTCGCGTGCTCCGGCCGCGTGAAGAGAACCAGCGGCGAGGCCTTCGGCACCACGCGGATCGTGAACACGTCGCCGTAGCGCCGGTGCATGGCGGGGATGAACTGGTGGCGGAACCGCATCAGGAGCATGCTCTGCAGCAGCGCGGGGAGGTGCGGCCCGGGCGGGAGGTCGCGCGCGGGGATCTTGCGAGCGGAGCCTGCGTTGAAGGGCTTCATCTTCGCGAAGCGATCGTCGGTGACCGTCATGACCACATCCCGGTGCTAGAACGTGTTCGCATACTACGGGTATGGAGCAGGGGATGGAAGGTTCGGGCCCTGTCGGTCAGGTCGCTACGGTGCGCGCGGCAGGTCGCCGGGGAGGGCGGCGTAGAGGAGGCTGTCGCGCCAACTGCCGCGGACGAGCAGGTGTCCCCGCAGCCGACACTCGAACGTGAGGGTCGCCTTCTCCAGGACTCGCGCCGACGCCGCGTTGTCGGGGTCGCACGTGGCCTCTACCCGATACATCTCCAGCGTGGTGTGCGCAAACGTCACCACCGCTTCCGCCACCTCGGTCGCGTAGCCGCGACCCCAGTGCCTCGGATCGAGAACGTAGCCGAAGGACGCGCGCCGGTGCTCCCTGCTGGTGACGTGTACGCCTGCGGAGCCGATGCCTGTCCCATCAGCCAGCGTGACCGCCCACGAAAACGTGTCCGGACCGCTACCTGACCGGGCCGCCTTCTCGAGGAACGCCCGTGTCTCGTCGGGTTCGTTCGGCCCCCAGTCGGTGTAACGAGTCACCGAGGGGTTCGAGACGACGGGGTGCAGCCAGTCGAAGTCGGCGTGGGTGTACTCGCGGAGCCGAAGCCGAGGAGTGGTCACGGTCATGGGGCCATCGTGCCCGGTTGCGAGGAAGCCTCGGGCGTCGGGCCACGGCGAGGTGCCTCAGTCGAGGAGGCCCCGCCTGCGGGCGAGTGCGGCGGCCTCGGTGCGCCCGGCAGCACCGAGCTTGGCGAGGATGTTCGACACATGCACGCTCACCGTCTTGGCGCTGATGTAGAGCTGCTTCGCGATCTCGCCGTTCGACCTCCCCTGCGCGACGAGGGCGAGGATCTCGTGCTCACGTGGCGTGAGCGCGCCTGGCTCGGCCTCGGTGCGTTGCGGTGCCGCCCCGGCCGCCCGGAGCTCGGCGAGGAGCGGCTGCGCACCGAGACGGTGCGCGGTCTCCCTCGCCGGGTCGGCGTGCTCGCGCGCCTCCGTCGTGCGCCCCAGTGTGCGGAGTACGCCGGCCAGCCGACTGCGCGACCGCGCCACCTCGTAGACATGGCCGAACTCCTCGAACGCGCCGACCGTCCTCTCCCAGGCCGAGACGAGCTCGTCCTCGGTGGGGATGTCGATGCCGCTGCGCCAGCGGAGCCGCAGGTGCTCTGCCTCGGCGCGCGCGGCCCAGGCCGTGCCCTCGGGGCCGATGCTGCGTCCGCGCGACTCCGCACGGCCGATCGCCTCGAGACCCGCTGCGAGCAGCTCGTCCCCCCGGCGCAGGAGGGCTTCCCGCTCTGCGGTGGCGCGTTCGGCCACCCCTTGCGCGAGGTGGCCGAGTACGAGCGCGGCGAGGCGTACCTGCGCCATGAACGTCTTGACCTGCCACCGCTCGCGTACCGTCTCCACGACGCTGTCGTGCATCGCCAGTGCGGCGTCGAGCTCTCCGGCGTCGCCGAGGAGGTCGATCGCGGCCGCGCCGCTCAGGATCGCGGCGAACCCGTCACGGTCCCACCACGGCCTGATCCGCTCCATCCGCTCGAGAGCGGACGACTCCCCGCGTCCCGCAGCCACGGCGAGTGCCACGGCGGTCATGAACGCCTCGGCCATGGCGGGTGGGGACTCCCCGGTCACGTCGGTGATCCGAAGGACCTCGTCCCAGTGGCCGGCGACGTACGAGGTGATCGCCGCCATGAGACGGGCGTCGAAGCCGTAGGGTGCCCACGGCCTGCCCACCGCCACGGCCCGACGGGAGGCAGCGGCGTAGGCGTCGGCGGCCTCGTCGAGACGGCCGAGCTCGAAGTACAGCGCGCCGAGGTGGTGCAGGCCGCGTAGCTCCGCGGTCACGTCACCATCGGCGCGCGCCTGCACGACGATCCGCTCCAGGCTGCGCCGCGAACGGTCTGGGTCACCGGACCGTTCCTCGAGCTTGGCGAGGGTCGTGGTCGCGCTGAGCATCACGCGGGGGAGACCGACCTCGCGGGCCAGCTCGAGCGCCTCGCCCGCCCAGCGGACCGCCTCGTCGACCCGCTGGCGGGAGGCGTTGGCGTGGGCGTGGACGTTGAGCACCTTGGCCCGCAGCACGCTCGGCTCCGGCCCGACGAGGCCCAACGCCTCGGTGGTGAGGTCGAGGGCGTCGACGTCTGCGTCCGCCATCAAGGCCGCCGTCGCGAGGGCCACCAGCAGCCGGGTCCGCTCCTCGGCGGAGGCCTCGGTCCCGAGGCGGTCGACCTGGTCGGAGACCAGCTGCATCGCCCGATGGGGATCTCCCGAGGCGATCAGCGCCTCACTAGCCCGCGCGGTCAGCGTGACCACGTCGACGTCGAGACCTTCGGGCCGCCTGACGGGGTCCCCTGCCAGCTCCAGGGCAACCTCGTAGTGGCGGGCTGCGTCGTCGGGACCTCCGACCGCCATCGCGTCGTCACCTGCGTCGATGCTGGCCCTGAATGCGGTGACCACGTCGTGGGCGGCCCTGGCGTGACGCGCGAGCTCCGCGGCCGTCCCCTGGGCGACGTTGCGGCTGAGCGCGTCTGCGTACGCGGCGTGCAGGCGCACGCGCTCGCCGGGCAGCAGGTCGTCGTACACCGCCTCACCCAGCAGGGCGTGCCGGAACGAGTAGCTCGCCCCCGACGGAACCAGAACGTTGCTGTCCACCGCGTCGCGCAGTGCGGCGTCGAGGCGGCCGGGATCGAGACCGACCACGGCGGCGAGGAGGTCATGGGAGACCTGGCGCCCCGCGCACGAGGCGGCCCGGACCACCTGACGGGCGTCCTCGCCGAGCTGGTCCACCCTGACCATGAGCAGGCTGGCGAGGTCGCCGGGGAGGGTGTGCGCGCCGGCCTCCGTGGCGACCACGAGCTCCTCGGCGAAGAACGCGTTGCCCTCGGCTCGGTTGACGATCGCCCGGAGGTCGGCCTCGGACAGGTGCCCGGCGTGGAGGGAGCGCACCAGCCTGCGGACCGCGGTGTCGCTGAGCGGTCCGAGCGGCAGTCGATGGACACCGGGGATCCTGCTCCACTGGGCGACCGCGCCGCGCAGAGGATGCCTGCGATGAAGGTCGTCGCTGCGGTACGACGCGACGACGCTCACCGGCCCCGCGAACCTCCGCTGGAACAAGAACCCCAGCAGGTCCCTGGTCGACTGGTCGGCCCAGTGCACGTCCTCCAGGACCACCAGCAGCGGGCCGTCCTCGGCGAGCCGCTCGAACACCGCGTGGACGGTCTCGAACAGCTCGGTGCGTTCGACGTCCTCGGAGTCGCCGCTCGCCGACACGAACAGCACCCGCTGACCTGGCAGCAGGTGTCGCACGGCCGGGTGGGCGTCGGACAGCCCGGTCACGAACGACGGGGACTCCTGGGCGAGACGGCCCAGGATCTCGGTGAAGGGGAGGTACGGCAGGGCGCTGTCGCCGAAGTCCAGGCAGTGGCCGGCGAGGGTCCGCCACCCGGCTCCCTCGGCCCGGTCACGAAGCTCCATGAGCAAGCGGGTCTTGCCGACGCCGGCGTCCCCGGCGAGCAGCACGACACCGGCCGCCGACCCAGGGGGCAGCCCCGCCAGGCGCGCAAGATCGTCGAGCTCGTGGCGGCGCCCGACGAGCGGTGTCGTGAGCAGATGCGCGGGCACGTCCTCCATCATGGTGCCTGGCACCGACGGACGCAGCCCCGTTTCGGCCGGTGCCGGCCTCACGCTCACGCGGCGCGGGCCGAGGGGCTGCCGGTCACCATCGCCCGGAACGACGGGCCAGGCCCGCGACGCGGGTGGCGCACCCGGCGGGAACGGCGCTGGGGTCGGAGCGACATCAGCCGCTCGCGGCGGTACTCCGCCTCTGCGGTGACGAACAGGTCGTGTGCGGTGAACATCTCTGTCTCCTCTGCGTCTTCTTCTTCGATGCTGGAGACATTGCGCCCCTGAGGTAGGCGTGCACATCGGGAGAACTCCTTATCCCGCTCGCCTCAGTCCCGCCTTACCCCGACCCGTCCCATCCGCCGCGCCCAGACCCGCCGACCCGTCCCATCCGCCGCGCCCAGACCCGCCGACGCGTCCCATCCGCCGTAGGCAGCAACGTCCGGCTCCCCGGCGTACCGACGCGATCGCGGCAGACCAGCCGGGTCGGCAGCCAACCACGGCAGACCGGCCGGGCCGGCTAGGTGAGGGAACCACCGACGAGGACCTCGCGGACGAGGGGTACGCCGGGGCGGTAGGCGAGGTGGACGTACGACGGCGCGTCGAGCACCGCGAGGTCCGCCGCGGCACCGACCGCGAGGTGGCCCACGTCATCCCTCCCCAGCGCAGCCGCCCCGCCCCGGGTCGCCGCCAGCAGCGCCTCGGCGGGGGTCATCCTCATCTCGCGCACCGCGAGCGCGACGCACAGCGGCATCGACGAGGTGTAGCTCGAGCCGGGGTTGCAGTCGGTGGCAAGAGCCACCCGTACGCCGGCGTCGATGAGCGCCCTCGCGTCCGGGTAGGGCGACCGGGTCGAGAACTCCACCCCGGGGAGCAGCGTGGCGGTCGTCCCCGACTCGACGAGGGCGGAGACGTCGGCGTCGGAGAGGTAGGTGCAGTGGTCGACCGCGGTGAGCCCGAGCTCGCAGGCCAGCTGCACCCCGGGGCCGGGGCCGAGCTGGTTGGCGTGCAACCTTCCGCGCAGCCCCGCCGCGGCCCCCGCCGAGAGGATCGCCCGGGCCTGGTCGGCGGAGAAGGCCCCCGTCTCGCAGAACACGTCGATCCACTTCGAGTGGGGTGCGCAGGCCTCGAGCATCGGGCCGGTCACCAGGTCGACGTACCCGCCGGGGTCCTCGGCGTACTCCGGCGGCACTAGATGGGCACCGAGGTACGTGGTCTCCTCCGTCGCCTGTGACGCGATGGCGAGCGACCGCGCCTCGTCGCGGACCGTGAGCCCGTAACCGCTCTTGATCTCGACGGTGGTCGTGCCCTGGCGACGCATCTCGGTGACGTGGCGGGCGAGGTTGGCGGCGAGCTGCTCGTCGGTGGCGGACCGGGTGGCGGCGACGGTCGTGCGGATCCCGCCCGCGGAGTACGGCGTCCCGCTCATCCGGGCGGCGAACTCCTCCGAGCGGTCGCCGGCGAAGACCAGGTGGGAGTGCGAGTCGACGAAGCCGGGGACGACGGCTCGCCCGCCCATGTCGTACGCCGTGTCCGCCGCCGGTGCCGAGGCCGCCGATCCGGCCCAGGCCACGCGCCCGCCCTCGACGACGAGGGCCGCCCCGGAGAGGACACCGAGGGGCGAGCCGTCACCGGCGGTCGGGTCGTTCGTGACGAGCTGGCCGATGCCGGTGACCAGGAGGCTGCTCATGCTGAGTCCTTCCAAAGGCGTGTGATGACGGCGTCGAGGTCGCGGCCGATCTCGTGCCGGTCCCCTGTGGTGACGACGACGCGGCCGGCGGAGATCACGTGCACCACGTCGGCAGCCGTCGCCGCGAAGACGGCCGTCTCGAGCGATGCGCCGGTCCCGGCGGTGCTGGGCGAGGACGTGTCGAGCGTGACCAGGTCGGCCGGTGCGCCCTCGGCGATGCGCCCCGCCCCCTCGAAGCCGAGTGAGGCGTGGCCGGCTGTCGTCGCCGCCGCGAGGAGCTCCTCGGCGGACCAGTGCCCGCGCTGCCGGGTGGCCAGCCGCTCGTCGAGCTCGACCGCGCGCATCTCCTCGAACGGGTCGATCACCGCGTGGCTATCGCTGCCGAGGGTCAGCGGCGCCCCGGACTCATACAGCCGGCGAGAGGGGCCGATCCCGTCCCCGAGGTCTCGTTCGGTGGTCGGGCAGAAGCAGGCATGCGTGCGGGTGCTGCCGAGCCGGTCGACGTCGGAGTCGGTCAGGTGGGTGGCGTGCACGACGGTGGTACGCCGACCGAGCGCACCCGCCTCGGCGAGCAGCCCGGTCGGGGTCATGCCGTACGCCGCGCGGCAGGCCTCGTTCTCGGCGACCTGCTCGGACAGGTGCACGTGCAGGGGCGCCTGGTGGTGCTCGGCCCACGCGGCGACCTGACCGATCTGGTCGCGGGGCACGGCACGCACCGAGTGCACCGCCGCTCCCACCACGACGTCGCGGGGACCGCCGAGGTGCTCGAGAAGTTCGACCCGCGCCGCCCAGCCGTCGGCCGACCCGTCGCTGAACCTGCGCTGGACGCCCTCGGCAGGGTCCCCGATCCCCGCGGTCAGGTAGCACGTGTCGAGCAGCGCGATCCTGATCCCGGCCTCCCGGGCGGCGTCGACGAGGGCCCGCCCCATCGCGTTCGGGTCGTCGTAGGGCGTGCCCCCGGGGCCGTGGTGGAGGTAGTGGAACTCCCCCACGGTGGTGAACCCCGCGGCGGCAATCTCCCGGTAGACCGCCCGCGCGAGGTCGAAGTACCCGTCCGGGTCGAGCCGGTCGGCGAGTGCGTACATCTGCTCCCGCCAGGTCCAGAACGTCCCGCGCTCGCGCTGGGTCCGCCCGCGCAGCGCCCGGTGGAAGGCGTGGCTGTGACAGTTCGCCATGCCCGGGATCGTCAGGCCCGGCAGCTGCTCGGCCCCCGTGGGCGACTCGACCACGCCCGCCTCGACAGTGGCGAACCGCCCGTCCTCGACGGTCACGACCACCCCGTCGACCACGTCGCCGTCGCCGTGGCCGAGCCATGCCCGCTCCAGCCAGTACGTCTCGGTCACGGGGCCGCCAGCCTCTCCAACGTGTCCGCGAGCGACTTCACGCCGGCGAGGCAGTCATCGGTCTCGGCGTGCTCGGCCGGCGAGTGCGAGACGCCGGTCGGGTTGCGCACGAACAGCATCGCCGTGGGCACGCCGGCGGCTGACAGGATCCCCGCGTCGTGGCCCGCCATGGTGGGGATCAGCGGCCAGTCGGGTCCGTCGGCCTGCCCCGCGATCCGTCGCGCGAGACCTCCGTCGAAGACCACCTCCGGCGAGACGGACTCAGCCGTCACCACGGCCGTCGTGCCGTCCCTGCC
The DNA here is from genome assembly GCA_035461195.1 of Nocardioidaceae bacterium. GTDB lineage: Bacteria > Actinomycetota > Actinomycetes > Propionibacteriales > Nocardioidaceae > Nocardioides_C. The sequence continues at coordinate 7,546 of DATHVS010000276.1, read as the reverse complement.
CCCGCGGTCCACGGCCGCCCGCTCCACCTCGCCGACCAGCGCCGCCAGGTGCTCGGACGACTCCGCACGCGCGTCGAGCCACGCCGTCACCCGCGAGGGGATCGCGTTCGTCCCGTTCGGGTGTACGTCGACCCGCCCGAACGTCGCGCGCTGACCGGAGAGCCGGGCCTGCTTGTTGGCCGCGAGGGCGGTCATGGCATAGGTGAGCATCGGGTCGTGCCGGTCCTCCATCCGAGTCGTGCCGGCGTGGTTGGCCTCGCCTGCGAAGTCGAACCGGTAGCGGCCGTGGGGCCAGATCGAGCTCGCCACGCCCACGGGCACGCCCCGGCCGACGAGGTCGCGTCCCTGCTCGACGTGGAGCTCGACGAAGCACTCGATGCGCTCTCGCAGCCCGGTCCACACGACGTGGGCCGGGTCCGGCGGGAGGCCGGCCTGTGCGAGGACCTCGTCGAACCGCACGCCGTCCCGGTCCTGCAGCGCTGCGGCGCTCTCCCACGAGATCGCGCCGGTGGCCAGGCGCGACCCGAGACAGGCGAGGCCGAACCGCGACCCCTCCTCCTCGACGAAGACCGACAGCCCGACGGGGCGTGCGGGCGTGAAGCCGCGCTCGCGGAGCAGGTCGATCGCGGCGAGGGCCGACACGACGCCGAGGGGGCCGTCGTAGGCCCCGCCGTCGAGCACCGAGTCGAGGTGGGAGCCGGTCAGCACCGCCTTGGGCCCACCCGCGACCGGCCGTCCGCCCCACCAGGCGACGACGTTCCCGACCGGGTCGGTCTGCACGTCGAGGTCGCGGTCGCGGCACTGCTCGAGGAACCACGCGGCCGCCTCGCGCTCGGCGGAGGTGAACGGCTGCCGGAAGTACCCTCCGCTCGCCGACGACCGGCCGACCGGCGCGAGGTCGCGCCACATCTGCTCGAAGTCAGGGTGCGACATGATCTCCTCCATGGAGTTCCAGGACGTCGTGCGCAGGCGCCGGATGGTGCGCAGCTACTCGCCCGAGCCGGTGGACACCGCGGTGGTCGAGCGTGTCCTCGCCAACGCGGTGCACGCCCCGAGCGCCGGGTTCACCCAGGGGTGGGCGTTCCTGCTGCTCGACACCCCCGAAGACGTGGGCCGTTTCTGGGAGGCGTGCACCCCGCCCGAGGCGGCGGAGTCCCCCGACTCCTGGCTGCGCGGCATGCGCAGCGCCCCGGTCGTCATCGTGCCGCTGTCGCACAAGGCGGCCTACGTGGGCCGCTACGCCGAGTCCGACAAGGGCTGGACGGACCGGTCCGAGGCACGCTGGCCGGTGCCGTACTGGCACATGGACACCGCCATGGCGTCCCTGCTGATGCTGCTCACCGCGGTCGACGAAGGGCTCGGGGCGTGCTTCTTCGGCATCCCCGACTCGCGGACCGCGGTGTTCCGCGAGACCTTCGGCGTGCCCGCGGACCACACGCCGATCGGCGCGGTCACGCTCGGCCACCGCACGTCGGACCCCGGCTCGCGCGGGTCCGCGGCCCGGCGCCGCCGCAAGTCCGTCGAGGAGGTCGTGCACCGCGGCCGCTGGTGAGACCCGAGCGGGCACGATCGTCCACGTGGACGGGAACGACAGCGTGCGTAGGCTGGAAGGACCTGAGAAACGCGTCAGGGGGTGAGCCGGATGGCCAAGCGGGACACCAGCCGCGACCTCGAGCGGGAGATCGAGGAGGAGCGCCGGCTGCGACGGGTCGCGGTGACGAAGGCGGCCGGCCAGGCCCCCGAGCCCGAGCCCACGCCTGTCGACCCCGCGACGGACCGCCGCGACGAGGACGACGAGGCCCCCGCCAAGCGGATGGAGCAGCAGACGCTCTGGGTCGACATGCAGGTGCGCCGTGCCATGGAGCGCGGCGACTTCGACGACCTGCCCGGCGCGGGCAAGCCGATCAAGGGCCTCGGCTCCACCCACGACCCCGACTGGTGGGTGAAGAACCTCGTCGAGCGCGAGCACATCACCGGCGTCCTGCCTCCGGCGCTGGCCCTGCGCAAGGAGGACGCCGAGCTCGACGGCGTGCTCGACCGGGAGACCACCGAGGACGGCGTCCGCCGGGTGGTCGCCGACTTCAACAGACGGGTCGTGGAGGCCCGGCGACAGCTCCAGGGCGGTCCCCCGGTGATCACGCCGACCCGCCAGGAGGAGGCGGAGGTGGTCGCGTGGCGGGCACGCCGTGTCGAGCGACGGGAGCGGCAGCGCGCGCTGCTCGAGGCGACACCGGCCCCGTCCGGCGTACCGCCCCGGGAGCGCCGGCGCTGGTGGCACCGCAACCGCTGACAACCGCACTCCCTTCTGCGCGCTCCCGCTCGTAGCGAACCTGCTGCCCTTCGGTCCCCATCGCGACGGTTTCGCTACGCGCGAGACACGTCGCCGCAACCTGGGTACGTCGACCTTCTCAGCCTTCCTGCATCGGGATCCGGACGCCACGCTCGGCAGCGACCTCCGAGGCCCGGTCGTAGCCGGCGTCGACGTGCCGGATCACGCCCATGCCCGGGTCGTTGGTGAGGACCCGTTCGATCTTCTGGGCGGCGAGGTCGGTCCCGTCAGCGACACACACCTGACCCGCGTGGATGGAGCGACCCATGCCGACGCCGCCGCCGTGGTGGATGGAGACCCACGAGGCGCCTGAAGCGGTGTTGACCAGCGCGTTGAGCAGCGGCCAGTCGGCGATCGCGTCGGAGCCGTCGAGCATCCCCTCGGTCTCGCGGTAGGGCGAGGCCACCGAGCCGGCGTCGAGGTGGTCGCGGCCGATCACGACCGGGGCCTTCAGCTCGCCGGTGCGCACCATCTCGTTGAACTTCAGCCCCGCGAGATGCCGTTCGCCGTACCCGAGCCAGCAGATCCGCGCCGGCAGGCCCTGGAAGGACACCTTCTCGCCGGCCATGGTGATCCAGCGCCGCAGCCGCTCGTTGTCGGGGAACAGCTCGAGGATCGCGCGGTCGGTCGCGGCGATGTCGGAGGGGTCGCCCGAGAGCGCCGCCCAGCGGAAGGGGCCCTTGCCCTCGCAGAAGAGCGGCCGGATGTACGCCGGAACAAACCCCGGGAAGTCGAAGGCCCGCGCGAACCCGCCCTTGCGCGCCTCGTCACGGATCGAGTTGCCGTAGTCGAAGACCTCGGCGCCGGCGTCCATGAAGCCGACCATCGCCTCGACGTGGCGTGCCATCGACTCACGCGCCCGCTCGGTGAGCCCGGCGGGGTCCTTCTCCCGCAGCGCGCCCCAGTCCTCGAAGGCCACCCCGGAGGGCAGGTAGTACAGCGGGTCGTGCGCGGAGGTCTGGTCGGTGACGATGTCGATGGGCGCTCCCTGCGCGAGCAGGGCGGGCACCATGTCGGCGGCGTTGCCGTGCACGCCGACGGACAGCGGCCGCCGCTCGTCGCGGGCCTCGACCGCCAGGCGCAGCGCCTCGTCGAGCGAGGAGGCCCGCAGGTCGAGGTAGCGGTGCTCGAGGCGGCGCTCGATCCGCGACTCGTCGCACTCGATGCAGATCGCGACGCCGTCGTTCATGGTCACCGCGAGCGGTTGGGCCCCGCCCATGCCGCCGAGCCCGGCGGTGAGCGTGATCGTGCCGGCCAGCGAGCCGCCGCTCTGCTCGTGACGGCCGGCGGCCGCGAACTTGTCGGCGACGGCGGCGAAGGTCTCGAAGGTGCCCTGGAGGATCCCCTGGGTGCCGATGTAGATCCACGAGCCGGCGGTCATCTGGCCGTACATGGTCAGGCCGAGGTCCTCGAGCCGGCGGAACTCCTCCCAGCTCGCCCAGTCCCCGACGAGGTTGGAGTTGGCGATGAGCACCCGCGGGGCCCACTCGTGGGTGCGCAGCACTCCGACCGGCTTCCCCGACTGGACGAGGAGCGTCTCGTCGTCGGCGAGCGTCTCGAGGGTGCGGACGATCGCGTCGTACGCCGGCCAGCTGCGCGCCGCCTTGCCGGTGCCGCCGTAGACGACGAGGTCGTCGGGGCGCTCGGCGTTGTCGGGGTCGAGGTTGTTCATCAGCATCCGCAGCGGCGCCTCGGTCTGCCAGCTGCGGGCGGTCAGCTCGGTCCCGCGCGGTGCACGGACCTCGCGGGGGCCTTCGGTGCTCATCGGAGGTCTCCAATCGTGTTCTCGACGGCGTGTGCGATCGAGCCGGAGCGCACGAGCTCGACGGCGTGCTCGATCTCGGGTGAGAGGTGCCGGTCGGGCCCGGGACCGGGGACCTTCTCGCGCAGCAGGCGGAGCACGGCGGCCGTGGCCGGCGAGGGCTCCAGCGGAGCCCGGAGGTCGAGGGCCCGCGCCGCGGTGAGCACCTCGATCGCGACGACCCGGGTCAGCCCGTCGACGGAGCGGCGGAGCTTGCGGGCCGCCGACCAGCCCATCGAGACGTGGTCCTCCTGCATGGCGCTGGAGGGGATCGAGTCGACGCTGGCGGGGGCGGCGAGCCGCTTCATCTCCGAGACGATCGCCGCCTGGGTGTACTGCGCGATCATGTGGCCCGAGTCGACCCCGGGATCGTCCGCGAGGAACGGTGGGAGCCCGTGACTGCGGGCCTTGTCGAGGAACCGGTCGGTGCGCCGCTCGGAGATCGAGGCGACGTCGGCGGCGGCGATGGCGAGGAAGTCGAGGACGTAGGCGACCGGGGCGCCGTGGAAGTTGCCGTTGGACTCGACACGGCCGTCGTCGAGGACGACCGGGTTGTCGATGGCGCTGTCCAGCTCCCTCTCGGCGACGGTCGCGGCGTGCTCGACGGTGTCCCGGGCCGCCCCGTGGACCTGTGGCGAGCAGCGCAGCGAGTAGGCGTCCTGGACCCGGTTGCAGTCCGGTCCCCGGTGGCTGGCCACGACACCGGAGTCGGCGAGGATCCGGCGGAGGTTCTCGGCCGAGGCGGCCTGCCCCGGGTGCGGGCGGAGCGCCTGGAGGTCGGCGGAGAAGACCCGGTCCGTCCCGAGCTGGGCCTCCACCGACATGGCGGCGGCCACGTCCGCCGTACGCAGCAGGGTGCGCAGGTCCGCGACCGCCAGCACCAGCATGCCGAGCATCCCGTCGGTGCCGTTGATCAGCGCGAGGCCCTCCTTCGCGGCGAGCTCGACCGGCTGGAGACCGGCCGCCCGCAGCGCGTCCGCGGCAGGCACGAGCTCGCCCGAGGCGTCGCGGACCTCCCCCTCGCCCATGAGCGCGAGCCCACAGTGAGCGAGCGGGGCGAGGTCGCCGGAGCAGCCGAGGGAGCCGTACTCCTTGACCACCGGCGTGATGCCGTGGGTGAGCAGGGCCGCGATCGTCCGAGCGGTCTCCAGGCGGATGCCGGTGTGCCCGGTCGCGAGGGTCGAGAGCCGCAGCAGCATCAGCGCACGCGTGACCTCGCGCTCGACCTCGGGGCCGCTGCCCGCGGCGTGGGAGCGCACCAGGCTCCGCTGGAGCTGGGCCCGCCGCCCGGTGGGGATGTGCCTGGTGGCCAGCGCCCCGAACCCGGTCGAGACGCCGTACGCCGGGGTGGGTGCGTCGGCGAGCTTCTCGACCACTGCTCGGGACCGCTCGACGGCGGCGACGGCCTGCTCCGTGAGCTCGACGGCGGCGCCGTGGCGGGCGACCGCGAGGACGTCCTGGAAGGAGACGGGGCCGACCCCGACGTGCACGACTGTCATAGGGACCATTCCACCGCTCGCGGGCCCGGGACCACCAGCGCCCACGCAGGAGATGTGTCTCGGATCCGAGACGACTGATCAGTGGCAGCCGTCGGCGGCTGCTGCGCAGGAGGTGCCGAGTGCCATGTCGACGAGCGAGCCCCACCGGACCTGGTCGCGCGGGAGGTCGCCGGTGCCCACGACGAGCACGAGCACGCCCTCTGCGGAGACCGCCGTCATCGTCCGGGGGCCGTCGGTCGCTGCGACCGAGGCGGAGCCGATCCGCGGGTCGGGACCAGCCGTCCACCCGCAGCCGGCCGCGGCCTCACCCAGCCCCGCGACCGCCCGGTCGGCGGAGGCTGCGTCGGGATAGGTCCCCACCGTCTCCACCACGAGCGCCTCGACCGAGCCTCCATAGGTCATGCTGCGGGTCGCCACCGCGCCCTGCGGGCGCAGGCACTCGTCACCCCCGCCTGCCCGGCGTTCCCAGCTACCGCCGAGGACCATGCGCACGGTCCCGGCGGTGAGCAGGGCGGCGGCCGGGACGACCCGGAGGGCCTCCTCGTCGTGGCTGTGGGGATCGGGGCCTGCCGTGCCGGGGTCCGGGGCTCGCGGAGCATCGAGCCCGGGGTCGCCCGGCGGCAGGGACGGCTCGGCGGGCCACGACGACTGCGCCGACGCCGGCCGGCCCGCGACCGCGACCCCGCCGGAGTCCCCGACCGGAGCGGTGCCGGGCACAGCGCCCCGGACACCGCACCCGGCGAGCACGAGGACTCCGACGAGCACCCCCGCGGCCTTGGACGAGCGTGTCATCGCGGCTCCACCGAAACCTCGAGCGCCCCCTGGTTGTCGGCGTAGTAGCTGTCGACGACGACGAAGGACAGCTTGCCGCGCCGCGCGGTGGTCAGGTCGTAGGTGTAGACGTGGTTGTAGGAGTCGCAGGAGCCGGACCCGGTGGACGGCGTCCAGGTGATGATCGAGCCGTTCACAGCGAGGTCGCCGAGCGGCGAGCTCACCCCGTTCCACATGCCCCACAGACCGTCCCGCGCCGAACGCCACCGGTAGTCGGTGGAGGTCGCCGTGCACTCGGCGTCCGCCGCGATCCAGTCCTTGGAGGAACGCATGAGGTAGGTGCCCGTCGCGGTCACCCGCAGCGGGGTCCCGGACGGGTACGACTGCGTCGTCGCCATCGGCGTCGCCGACCGGGAGTCCACCGAGAACGACTCAGGGGTCACGGCCGGGTCGGGGGCCGGCAGCGGGGTCTCCGTCGGGGGCGGGGTGGGCGTGGCGGACCCGTCGTAGGTCTTGACGCTGACCGTCAGAGCGCCGGCGTTGTCGCCGTGTCCGTCGGGGTCGCTCACCCGGACGTTGAGGGGCGTGGTCCGGTAGGGCCGGTGCACCCACGTGTAGGTGTTGTTCGGGTCGCACTGGTCGCCGCCGCTGACGGGCAGCGTCCTCACCCCGTTCATCCGCGGCGAGAGACTGCGATAGTCCCACTCACCGGCGACCATGTCGTAGGTGTCGACGTCGCGCCGCCACCGGCCGTCCGACCCGAGCGCGCACTCGGCATCGGCCGTGCCTCCGCGGCCGTTCCTCCACGTGCCGGAGACGGTGACGAGGTACTCCTGCCCACCGCGGAGGAGGCCCGGGCTGGTCGCGCCGGCCTTCTGGCGCGACGGGACCTGCCACGTCATGGTGTCGGGGACCTCTGCGAGGTCGAGGATGCGGACCACGAGGTGGCCGGAGTTGTCCTTGTAGCTGTCGGGATCCCACACCGCGAAGGGCACGCGGCCAGTTCGCCGGGGCTCGTAGACCCAGCGGTAGGTGTTGCCGGCGTCGCAGCTCTGGCCGTCGTCGGCCTGGGCGTACAGGTCGTTGCCGTCGACGTACAGGTCGAGGTGGTCGGCCTGCCACTGCTCGGAGCGCAGCGAGCGTTCG
>DATHVS010000275.1:0-16085 GCA_035461195.1 Nocardioidaceae bacterium | reverse complement strand
GCCAACCTCATCCCCCGCGAGATCGACCCGCTGCGGGTCATCGACATCGTCGGCCTCGACAAGCAGGCCGACGGCGGCACCCACGTGCTGAGCACGGCCGAGGTCGGCCGGGTGGTGGTCACCGGGACGGAGTCGAAGGGGAAGGGCAACAAGCGGGTCCGCCTCGAGGTCCAGGACCCGGCACCATGAGCGGCCTCCCTCTTTGCGCGGGCGGACCAATCCCTCGGCTGCCGCGGCCCGAACAAGGGACATGAGCCAGCCTCAGCACCCACGCACGCGCCCGTCCGAGGGCGGGCGCCCGACCGTTGCCGTCATCGGCGGGGGCATCTCGGGCCTGACCGCCGCCTACCTGCTCCAGCGCACCCACCACGTGACGCTCTTCGAGGCCGACCGTCGTGTCGGTGGGCACGCGCACACGCACGACGTGCCCGTCTCGGGCGGGAGGACCGTCCCGGTCGACTCGGGCTTCATCGTCCTGAACGACCGGACCTACCCCCTGTTGCGCCGGCTCTTCGACGAGCTCGGCGTCCGCACGCGTCCCACCGAGATGAGCATGAACATCTCGTGCTCGGGATGCGGCCTCAGCTTCACGGGAGGCCGCAAGGTCGACGGGATCTTCTCCCAGCGCCGGCGCGCGGTGGACCCCGGCTTCTGGCGCCTCCTGCTCCAGGTGCGGTCCTTCCAGAAGCAGGCTCTCGCCTTCCTCGAGGAGCAGCCCACCTCGGACACGACCTACGAGGAGTTCCTCACCGAGCGCGGCTTCGACCGCCACTTCGTGACCCACTACGCCCTGCCGGTGGTGTCGTGCGTCTGGTCGATGGGACACAACGACGCGCTCGCCTACCCCGCGGCGTACCTCTTCGCCTTCCTCCGCCACCACGGCTTCCTCACCCTCGGCGACGCGCCCACGTGGCACACGGTCGTGGGCGGCTCCCGGTCGTACGTCGACGCAGTCACCCGCAGGCTCGACGTGGTCCGGCCCGGCACCCGGGTGACCGCGGTGAGTCGCAAGCCGGAGGGCATCGAGCTCGACACCAGGCCGGTGGAGGGCGGACCGAACGAGCATCACAGCTTCGACAAGGTCGTCATCGCCACCCACGCAGACGACGCGCTTGCCCTGCTGACCGACGCGGGCGAGGAGGAGCGGGCCCTGCTCGGGACCTTCGGCTATTCGAGCAACGTCGCGTGGCTGCACCGCGACGAGTCGGCCCTGCCCGAGCACCGGCGGGCGCGGGCGAGCTGGAACTACCGCCTCGAGGACTGCGACACGCTCACCGACCGCACCCGGGTGTCGTACTGGATGAACCGCCTCCAGGGTCACAGCGAGGTCGACCCGCTGATCGTCACCCTGAACCCCGACGTGGGGCCCGCACCGGAGCACGTGGTCGCGACGATGACGTACGAGCACCCCACCTTCACCGCCGAGTCGGTGGCCGCGCAGACCCGGCTGGCCGGGCTGAACAGCGACCGGCTCGCTTTCGCCGGGGCCTACCAGGGGTGGGGCTTCCACGAGGACGGCTGTCGCTCGGGCGTGGCCGCCGCCGAGGCGCTGGGGGCCGCCTGGTGAGCGCCGTCGCCGAGAGTCCCGCATCGGTCCGGGCGCTGGTCCACCACCGGCGCCTGCAGCCGGTCCCCTACGAGTTCTCGCATCGCACGACGATGTGGCTGGTCGACGCGGCCGACCCCAACGCGGCGTTCTCGCGGTGGGTACGGCCGTTCGCCTCGATCCGCTCCGACGACCACTTCGGGGCCGACGACGACCGATCCCTGGTGGCGAAGGTGCGGTCGTTCATCGAGGCACAGGAGCTGCCCTGGACGGGGCACCGCGTGCTCGTCCTCGCCAACGCGCGCAGCCTCGGTTACGTGTTCGACCCGCTGACGACGTACTTCTGCTTCGACGACGCCGGGGAGCTCGAGGGGGTGCTCGCCGAGGTGCACAACACCTACGGCGACCGGCACTGCTACCCGTTGCAGGTGGACCGCTCCTCGCCGACCCGGTCGACGACCGAGAAGACGTTCTACGTCTCGCCGTTCTTCGCCGTCGAGGGCCGCTACGACATCAAGACGCGGCTGACCGAGGACGAGGTCGCGGTGGCGATCACGCTCACCTCCCCCGACGACCGGCGGTTGTTCACCGCAGCGGTCCACGGCGACCTCGAGCCGGCGACCCGGGGACGGACGCTTCGAAGGGTGGCCGGCAACCCTCTCCCCTCGCAGCGCGTCGCGGCGCTCATCCGCTGGCACGGCATCCGGTTGTGGCTCCGGAAGCTCCCCGTCGTCCCCCGTCCCGCGCACCAGGCACCGAAAGGCTTCTCATGACGACTCTCGAGACCCAGGGCACGACGGGCCCCGACTCCCCCGCCGGTCCGGACGACAACGCCTCGTGGGGACTCCCCGCCGCTCCGGCGTACGGGCTCCGCGGCCGCGCGGCCAAACAGGTCCTGGCACGGGTCCTGCGCAAGGTGCCCGTCACCGCACGCCTGGCGACCGGCGAGGTGTACGGCGCCGGCGGCCCCCCTTCGATCGCGGTCACCGACCCGGAACCGTTCTTCGCGCGACTCGGCGCGAGTCCGATGATCGGCCTCGGGGAGTCCTACATGGCAGGTGAGTGGACCGCAGCGCGCGGGACCGATCTCGCGGACGCGCTCACCCCGTTCGCGGAGCGGCTGACCGACCTGATCCCGCCGCTGTTCTACCGTCTGCGCCACGCGGTGCTCCCCCGCGGCCTGAACCCCGAGAACACCAGGCACGGGGCGCGCCAGAACATCGAGCGACACTACGACCTGTCCAACGAGATGTTCACCTCCTTCCTCGACCCTTCCCTGTCGTACTCCTCCGCCCTCTTCGAGACCCTGGACCCGGCGCCCGTGCTCGCGGACCTCGAGGCTGCCCAGCTGCGCAAGGTCGACGCGATCCTCGACGAGGCGGAGGTCGTCGAGGGCAGCCGTGTCCTCGAGATCGGGACCGGCTGGGGCACCCTGGCGATCCGGGCGGCTCAGCGCGGCGCCTACGTCACCACGATCACCATCTCCACCGAGCAGGCCGAGCTCGCCCAGCGGCGGGTCGACGACGCCGGCGTCTCCGACCGGGTCGAGATCGCGCTGCGCGACTACCGCGACCAGGAGGGGCAGTTCGACGCCGTGGTCAGCGTCGAGATGATCGAGGCGGTTGGCGAGAAGTACTGGCCGACCTACTTTGCGGCCATCGACTCCCTGCTCGCCCCCGGCGGGAAGGTCGCGATCCAGGCGATCATGCTCGACCACCACCGGTACCTGGCCACGCGCGACACCTACACGTGGATCCACAAGTACATCTTCCCCGGCGGCCTCCTGCCCTCTGTCGAGGCGATCGAGCAGGTCGTCGGCGACCACACTCGACTCGAGGTGACCGCGGTGTCACCGATGGGGCAGCACTACGCGCACACGCTGCGTCTGTGGCGGGAGAGGTTCCTCGCGAGCTGGCCGGGCATCGCCGCACTCGGCTTCGGCGAGACGTTCCGGCGCATGTGGGAGTTCTACCTGGCCTACTGCGAGGCAGGCTTCCGCGCCGGCTACCTGGAGGTCGCCCGGATCAGGCTGGCACGGCCTGACGAAGGTGGCTCCTGAACCAGTCCCGCGCGAGACCGGCGGCCTCGGCGAGGGTGCCCGGCTCCTCGAAGAGGTGCGTGGCTCCCGGTACGACGGCGAGCCGGTTCTCGCACCGCAGCTGCCGCTGCGCCTCACGGTTCAGGTCGAGCACCATCTCGTCGCGGCCACCGACGATGAGCAGGGTCGCGGCGCGCACGTGGTGCAGCCGCGGGATGGCGAGGTCGGGCCTGCCTCCTCGGGACACCACCGCCGCGACGTCCTGGTCCGGCGAGGCCGCCGCCCAAAGGGCAGCTGCGGCGCCCGTGCTCGCCCCGAAGTAGCCGATGGGCAGCCGCTGCGTTGCCGGGTGGTGCCGCAGCCACGAGGTCACGTCGGTCAGACGGGAGGCCAGGAGGTCGACGTCGAACACCATGCGGCGGTCGTGCTCCTCATGGGCGGTCAGCAGGTCGAGGAGCAGGGTGCCGATGCCTGCTTCCTCGAGCACCGAGGCGACGTACCTGTTGCGCGGGCTGTGCCTGCTGCTGCCGCTGCCGTGCGCGAACAGCACCACGCCTGCGGCGCCGACCGGGACGGTGAGCCTGCCCTCGAGCTCGACGCCACCTGCCGGGACCCGCACCGTCTCGTCTACGTCGTGCGGGTCGGCCGCGGGCGACCGCGAGCTCCCGGCCTCGGCCCGCCTCCCCAGGAGGTCGGTGACCTCTCGGTCCTCGGTCGGCGAGAAGTCGGAGTAGAACTGCCCCACGGCGTAGAACATGTGCGGCTGCTGGGGGCACACCACCTCGTCGGCGTCCCCCCGGAACCTCTCCTCGACGTTCGCGGGCCCGACCGGCACCGCCAACACCACCCGGGCCGCACCGAGCGCCCGGGCGACCTGGCACGCGGCACGCGCGGTGGCTCCCGTGGCGACGCCGTCGTCGACGATCAGCGCGGTCCTCCCGGCCAGGTCGAGACGAGGCCTCCCCGAACGGAACCGGGTGGCCCGCTCCGACACGACCGCTCGCTCGCGCCGCTCGACCGTGCCCATCTCGGCCTCACCGACGTGAGCCATGCGCACCACCTCGGGGTTGAGGACGAGCACGCCTTCCTCGCCTATCGCCCCCATGGCCAGCTCCGGCTGGAAGGGCACGCCGAGCTTGCGGACGACGATCACGTCGAGAGGCGCGTCGAGCGAGGTCGCCACCTCGTAGGCGACGGGGACCCCGCCCCGGGGGAGCCCGAGCACGACTGTGTCAGGACCTCGCAGGTGCTCGAGGCTCTGGGCGAGCCTGCGGCCGGCATCGACACGGTTCGCGAACATGGGACACCTCCACGAGGACTGCTCCTCCTCACACGCTAGGAGCGAGCCGGCGCGAAGGGCAGGGGCCTAGGTCCCTGGGTCAGCGACGCAGGGCGACCGTCTTCACCGCGAGGTCGTGCAGTCCGCGCTGGTCGCGGTTGTAGACCAGCGGCGGGATCACCAGGCAGATCAGGAGCGTGCGGAGGGACGCATGCAGGACGGTCACCGGCTTGCCGTCGAGACGGACGACCACCACCCGCACGATCAGCTGCCCGAAGGAACCACCGAGGAGCGCAGTGAGGATCGACGCCTCAAACAGGAAGACGATGAGCGGGCCCCACTGGGCTGCCGCCTCTCGTCCTGTCCAGACATCTGTGCCGATGAAGGCAGCGACCGTCAGCATTGAAGCGATCCAGTCCAGTCCGAGTGCGGCGAAACGTCGTGGCCAACCGGCGACCGCGCCCGGCCCGGTCGACGGCAGCCCGAGCCGCTCACCGGGGTACGACGGATCGGCAGCTGCCGAGGAAGGGGGGGTCTCACTCACACGACAACGCTACCTGGGAGGTCTCGCGGCACGTCGCTGTGATCCTCGGCCCAGTCTGTTACACCCACGAAACAAACCGGATACGGTCGCTTAACCGCCCGTACATAGGTTTTCGGGGCAGTGGTGCAGCGCCGCATCGCTTGATTCTTCGAAAGAGATCTGGCCGCGGGCCTCGCGGCCGAGGAGGACGAATGTTCGCAAACGCCGACGAGCTCCTGAAGTACATCAAGGACGAGGGCGTCGAGATGGTCGACGTCCGTTTCTGCGACCTGCCCGGCATCATGCAGCACTTCACGGTCCCGGTGTCGTCGTTCGACACGTCGGTGTTCGAGGACGGACTGAGCTTCGACGGTTCCTCCATCCGGGGCTTCCAGGCCATCCACGAGTCGGACATGTCGCTGTTCCCTGACCCGACCACCGCTTACCTCGACCCGTTCCGGACCCGCAAGACCCTGGTCGTCAACTTCTTCATCCACGACCCGCTGACCGGTGAGCCCTACAGCCGCGACCCGCGCAACATCGCGCGGAAGGCGCAGGCGTACCTCAAGAGCACCGGCATCGGTGACACCGCCTTCTTCGCCCCCGAGGCCGAGTTCTACGTCTTCGACTCGGTCCGCTTCGAGACCAAGGCGAATGCCGGCTACTACCACATCGACTCCGAGGCCGGTGCCTGGAACACCGGCTCCGAGGTCGACAACCGCGGCTACAAGGTGAAGTACAAGGGCGGCTACTTCCCGGTGCCCCCGGTCGACCACTTCTCCGAGCTGCGGGACGAGATCACCGTCGAGCTCGAGAAGGCCGGCCTGGTCGTCGAGCGCGCCCACCACGAGGTCGGCACCGCAGGCCAGGCCGAGATCAACTGGCGCTTCGACGAGCTGCTCCCTTCCGCCGACGCGGTCATGAAGTTCAAGTACCTCGTGAAGAACGTCGCGTGGCGCAACGGCAAGACCGCGACCTTCATGCCCAAGCCGATCTTCGGCGACAACGGTTCCGGTATGCACTGCCACCAGTCGATCTGGAACAACGGCGAGCCGCTCTTCTACGACGAGTCCGGGTACGCCGGCCTCTCCGACATGGCCCGCTACTACATCGGCGGCCTGCTCAAGCACGCTCCGTCGCTGCTGGCGTTCACGAACCCGACGGTGAACTCCTACCACCGCCTGGTCCCGGGCTTCGAGGCCCCCGTCAACCTGGTCTACAGCCAGCGCAACCGCTCGGCCTGCATCCGGATCCCGATCACCGGCGCCAACCCGAAGGCCAAGCGTGTCGAGTTCCGTTGCCCCGACCCGTCGTCGAACCCCTACCTGGCGTTCTCGGCGATGCTGCTGGCCGGCATCGACGGCATCAAGAACAAGATCGAGCCGCCGCAGCCGATCGACAAGGACCTCTACGAGCTCCCGCCGGACGAGCACGCCGACATCGAGACCGTGCCCGCCAGCCTCGGCTCGGTCCTCGACGCTCTCGAGGCCGACCACGACTACCTCCTCGAGGGTGGGGTCTTCACCCCCGACCTGATCGAGACGTGGATCGACTTCAAGCGTTCGCAGGAGATCGCCCCGCTCGCGCTGCGCCCGCACCCGCACGAGTTCGAGCTCTACTTCGACATCTGATCCAGCGTGGGCCCGGGCCCACGTGAAGGTCTTCGAAACGGCGGCTGACCTGCGAGACACCTTCCGGTGGTTTGCAGCGTCAGCCGCCGTTCCGCGTTGGCGCGTGTGCCCGAAGTGTCCCGAGCCAGCGCCCGACCATCTCGGATACTCTCCCCCCGTTATCGACACGCCGAGGAGGCGCGACCTGTGGCAAGCGGTTCATTCGGGGGACGCTGGGGGCTGGTGTGGGAGAGTGCCCAGTTCATCCGCGACAAGCGAACCCACGTGGTTCGGGTGGTGCAGAAGGGCACGCGGTTGAAGTCGCCGGGCACGTCGCTGTTGGAAAGCTCCCCGGAGGCCAGCATGGTCGCCCTGGTTCTCTGGGTCCCCGTCCGGGCGCTGATGCTGCTCATCCATCGAAACTCGTTCAAGGTGGGGCTCGTCGAGGTGGATGCCCACTCGGAGGAGGAGCGCATCCTCGAGCGGTATACCGCGCGGGGAGAGAAGGAGGCCCTTGCCCTGGCGCAACGGCTCGTGGCGCAGCATGAGGAGACAGGCGCACGAGGCGGATAGAGCCTCGTCTTCCCGAGCCGTCGAAGGACGCGGCTCAGTTGGCGCCTGACCGCCGCCACTCGGCGCGTGCCCCAGCCTCACAAGGAAGGACCGGCGTTGCCTTCGACGTGGGTCACCGGTACGTCGGCAACGCTGGCGATGCGGTGCGGCAGATCCCTGATCAACCACCGGGACAGTCGACGCGGCAGGGTCGAGACGACGACACCGTCGAAGTGGCCCTCGAGGAGCAGCTCTTGGGCTCGTTCTACCGGCCGGGCGTCGACGACCTCTCCGCTGGCCTCTATCCCGGACCGCCGCAGCCGGGCGAGCTCGTGCTCCAGCCGGGCTTCTGCCAGCGTCCGGGCGATCTGGTGTGCGTCGGGGATGAGTCGATCGATCGGTGGGTAGTCCCACTGCTGAGTTCCTTCGGTGTCGGTGACCGGCACCAGGAATCGGAACGTGCTCGAACCAGCGGTGGCGAGTTCGTCCAGCTTGGCGGTGAGCTGTTCGCCGCCGATCGTCTGGTTGGCCACGATGAGGTAGAGGGCCATTGTGATCGCTCCTAGGCTTGCCCGCAGCCGACCCGCGAGCTGTCGGAGGTCGCAGCGCTGGTCCGATTCTAGGCCCGCTCGCCGCTGGATCACCTGACCGTCGGCCGTTGCCAGGTGGCTTGACACGAGGTGGAGCATCATCTCGAGCGTAGGAGGGCTTTGTCATGGTGCTTACGACGGTGACGGTGGTGGCCCCACCCCAAAATCCGGTGCGCCAGCTCGCACAGTGGGCGTCCGAGTCCTGCACCCAGGGTGCTTCCGTGCTCAACGTCGGTGCGGGCTCGAACGTGTCCGGCGCGATGCAACCGCTGCTCCGGCGCGGCCCCTACCTCGTGGGCGTCGACCCTGACGCGGCGATCGAGCACAACGTCACGCTCGCCGAACGTCATCGGATGCACATCGAGGAGTTCGCCGAGAACCATCCCGGACGCTTCGACATGATCCTGTCCACCTACGTACTCGAGCACGTCGAGCGTCCTGCCGAGTTCGCGGCGGCGTGCGCGCACGTGCTGCGTCCCGGTGGTGTCTGGTTCGCGCTGACGCTCAACGTTCGTCACTACTTCGGGGCAACTACGTGGGCCCTGTCCCGGCTGAACGCCGCCGACCGGGTGCTGCACTGGCTGAAGGCGGACGAGCTCGTACACGAGCATCACTTCCCGACGGTCTACCGCTTCAACTCCCAGGCGGTGATACGGCGGGAGTGCGCGTCGGCCGGCTTCGACAGCATCGACTTTCGATGCTACGACGCACCCCGGTCCTACCAGTGGTACATGCCAGGTGCATTGAGCTGGCTGCCTCCGGCCTACTGCCGGATGGCATACGCGATCGGGTCGGCCCAGATGATGGGCCACCTCACGTTCCGCGCCACCAAGGCGTGCTGAATCGGCAGACCACGCCTTGAGGCGCGCACCGTGACGAGGGCACGTTCTTGTTGCTGCCGTCCAGGCCGGCAGGCGATGTCAGGCCCGGTCGGTACAGGTGCGCCGGTAGGGGCGCTCGGGGACGTAGCTCGACCACTCGTCGCGGGTCAGGTTACGACCCGCGACCTCGCAGGCGTGGTCGAGCCACGTCTCCAGCTCGAGCGGGTAGCTTCGACCAGGCTCCTCACCTGACACCGCAGAGACTGTGTCCTCGGTCCAGGACAGGAGGTAGGTGTGCGCCGGCCCCCTTCGGCTCGCGGCGGGCATGATGGCCCGAACCAGTCCGCGCTCCGCGTCGTACAGGGTGACCATGCCGTCGGCTCCCGTGGAGACGACGGTCCTGCCGTCAGGCAGCCACTCGATGCGCTGGACGAAGTCATGGTGCACCCGCGCGGCACCGTGGACCTGCCGGCCGGTCGCGACGTCGAAGACGTAGAGAAGGCCCGTGGCGACTCCGACGGCGACGCTCTCTCCGTCAGGCGAGAAGGACAGGTCGTAGGGGAAGTCATCGGCTGACATGGTCAGCTCCCGGACCGCCTGCAGCGACTCGGCGTCGAGCAGCTTCACGCTCCCCGGCGGCGACTCGTCGACGTCCGGGATGGTCTTCCCGAGCGCGATGAGCTCTCCGTCCGGGCTGCCCTCGAGCGTCTGGACCGCACCGCCGACCACCACCCGTTCCTCCTCTGTCTCCCAGGTGGCGGTGTCGACCACGACCAGGTCCCCGTCGAGAGGGTCGAACTCGTGCCCGTCGGCACACAGGAACAGACGTGACCCGTCCGGGGACCACGCCGAGCAGCCGGACGACGCTGCCCTGCACGATCTTGCTCCAGGTCCGCGGAGGCTCCTCGGCCCCACAGAGCGTCCGCCAGCCGCTCGGCGCTCACCACCTCGCCCAGTCGCACGGCGAGCGCCGTGAGAACGACGCGGTCGTGATGCCGGAGGCTGCCCGTCAGCCCGTCGACCGCGAGGGGACGAGCACCGCGATGCCCATGTCGAGAATTTTCCTCCCCGGGTCGATCGGCAGTCCATGGCCCCAGGTGCCCGGACGACACCCCCCGATCGGGCCGGACTCCCGGCCGCGTTACCGCGGCGATACCGGCTGAGAGCCCACACGACACCGCGCGCTGTCAGACCGGAGGGCAAGCACCCGGCACACGGCCGGTCTCACCGAGGAAGGACGACCACCATGTCGAGAACCATCCGAACAGCCTTTGCAGCGGCACTGCTGGCCGTGTGCGCCGCCCTCGCCCCGACCGGGTCCGCGGCCGCCGCCCCTGGTGAAGAGGAGCTGCCCGCGAGGACGGAGGCGTGCATCCGTCCCATCCTGGCGTCCGAGCCGAGCGCGGACGTGATCCAGGGATGGCTCGACGGCTGCCGCCTGACCGCCCGCTCACCCCTCAGCGGTCGATGACGCGCCGGAGTTCCGACACGCTCACCAGCCAGCAGGTGTGATGGGCCGGCACCGGGTCCGGTGGCGGCCCGTTCGCGTCAGACGGCGGCGCCCTCGGCGGCCGCGGCCTCCTCGACGGTCGGCGAGGTCGAGGCCCGCCGGCATCCCGCACGGATGTAGGTGGTTCCCCCATCTGCCAGGTCATCGACGGCGATGAACGGCTTGGCGTGCCTGCCGACACCTCCTGCGACGTACTGGCCGGACGGAGTGCGTGGATCCCACCCGTGGTACGGCGCCAGAAGCTGCACCAGTCTGTCCATGTCGGGCCCCCCTCCCAAGGAGTACACGGCCAGTGTGACAGCAACAGTCGGGCAAATCCGACATTCCACGGGATCAGCCCGGAGAGCTCTGTCCGAAATGACCTGATCTAGACCGGCCTCACGTTCCGTGACGGTGTTGCCGATCATCACTGCGAAGTCGAAGCCAGCGCCGTCAATCCGAGGAGCAGCGATGCCCGGCCCCCATCGCCGCCACAGGTTCTTGCTGAACCTCGAGACGGACACCGTCGAGGAGCTGGTGGGTGCGCTGCGCCGTCTCGCCGAGGAGATCGAGACGGAGACCCGGGACAGTCGCCGCTTCAGCCACCGCGGCGCCTCGGCGACGTACCAGGCCACGTTGCGGACCGACCCGGAGCAGGACGCCCTCCGTTACCGCGAACAGCTCGCGGACTGGACCCGGAACCACCGCACCTGTCCCGCCTATCCCATCCCGCCCGAGGTCAGTCCGGGGGCGGTGTGGTGATGCTGCCGCGAGGGCCGCACCTCAAACCGGCCGACGCGGCCCGGGGCTCCCGTCGGCCCTCTCGGCGTACTTGGTGGGATTGCCTCGGTCCATGACGTAGATGATGGCCACGCAAGCGGCAACTGCCATCCAGGTGGAAGGCCTCACCGACTCGACGCCGTTGAAGACGATCAGCATGACGCCGACGAGCACGGTGAGGACGGCGATGTAGACGCCGCCCACCCAGGGGTCGCGCGCCCCGGAGAGCCGCATCGCTCCGGCGTACAGGACGACGCTCGCCGCCACACACAGGACGCTCAGGAGGACGTCGAGCTGCGACACCGGCAGGGCGTCGCTGACCACGAGCCACGTGAACGAGTACACGCACGCAGCGAGCATCGTCGCCGCCGCCGCTCGCCCTGCGAGGCCCGCCTCCGCGCGCCAGTCGATCGACCGCTCGCTCATGACCACTCTCCTTGCCGTCGGCGTCAGGCTGCGTGAGCCCGTCGGGGAACCCGTCCGTGCTCGACAGTACGAACCGTGACGCGAACGCACACGTGATTCGGTGAGGAAGTGCCCATCGTCCCGAGCACCCCTGAACGACCAATTCGGTCGCACGCGGCCTCTCCGGGCGATAGCGTCCTCGGCCGTGTCCACTGTGCTGATGGTCCTCGCTCTCGTCGTGGCCGTCGTCAGCGTGCCGACGGTCGCAGGCCTGGTGGCGTGGGGACTGGCCGGCGGCGACGGGGAGCCCAAGAACCCTCTCTTCGGCCTCTTGGCGGTGGGGGTCGGTCTCGGCTCGATGTACACCGCCCTCATCTGCTACCTGGCGTTCTGGCGAGACATCCCCACCTGGCAGTGGTGGCTCATGTGGATCCCGCCGGTGGCGGGCCTGCTCGGCCTGGCCCTGTCCCCGGGCGAGCTCACGCACGCTTCCGCGAAGGACCGGGGCCTCGGCATCGGCATGCTCCTGGCTCTCGCCCTCCCCGCCCTCCTGCTCTGGGCCTCGGGGTCCGTCGCCCCCTGATCAGTCCAGGGTCTGGGTCAGCTCGTTGCGCGTGGCCGTGCACACGACACGGCCACGCGCGCCGTTGACGATCGGCAGATACGGAGGCACGTGTCCGCACTCCACGTCGGCGACGATCGGCACGCCGAGGCCACCGAGCGCATCGAGCACCGCCTCGTCCTGGGTGAGCGTGGGTTGGTCGGGTGCCGAGGTCCGGCCGACCAGGACGGCGTTGACGCTGTCGAAGAAGCCGGCCAGGCGCATGCCGTGGAGGTTGCGGCAGATCGTCGCGGCGTCGTCCTCGGCCGCTTCGACGTACACAAGAAGACCTTCGGGCGCATGGGTGCGGGCGAAGGAGGCGACGTCGGCGTACCTGGTGCCGGCGAGGTTGCACAACGTCTCGATGCAGCCCCCCACGAGCCGCCCCTGGACCTCCACGTCGCCCTCACCGTCGAGCCGGCGCCAACGACCCTCGCCGTCGAGGGGGAGCTCGCTGACCTCCGGGTGCTCGCGGTAGTCGACCCAGCCGCCTGCGCGGTGCCGACCCGGCGGGGTCTGGGTGAACGACTCCCCCGTCTGCGACGTCACGACGTCCAGCCAGCCGAGCAGGCCCTCGGGGGTGCGGTACGGCGTGTCCATCAGGTTGTTGCCGTGCACCGTGGCCACGCCGGTGAGCAGGGTCAGCGGAGTGAGGATCGTCGACAGGTCCGAGAACCCGACCAGCCACGTGGGCTCCGCGACGCGCAGCGCGTCCCAGTCGAGGAGCGGCATCAGGTCGATCGCGGTCTCGCCGCCCCAGGGCGGCACGACGGCCCGGATGTCGGGGTCGGTGAGCATGCTCATCAGCTCTGCGGCGCGCTCGGCTGCCGGGGCGCTCACGTGGGTCGCGCCGTCCATGCAGGAGCCGACCACCACCTCGTAACCGCGGGCCTCGACGGTGCGCACGCCGACGTCGAGGCGCTCGCGCGCGGCGGCAGGGACGCCGCTCGAGGGCGAGGTGACCCCGACGCGGTCGCCGGGACGCAGAGGTGCCGGATAGCGAACGGGCATGCCGCGATCCTCACACAGCCCGCTCGCGTCGGCACAGGAAGCCCGATGCGGTGCGACCAGACCTGCTGTGAGCCCGCGGAATGAGCAGCGCCTGGCCATGGTTGTGCTCTCACCACCTGCGCTCAACCCGGGAGGGGACATGGACTTCCCCGACAACGACGCTCTCGACGCCTACTCGAGCCTGGTCTCGGCAGTCGCGGAGACACTCACCCCGCGCGTCGCCGCGGTCCGGGTACGCCGACGGGCCCGTGGTCGATCGATGGAGGCATCGGGGTCGGCCGTCGTCCTCACCGGCGAGGGGCACCTGCTCACCAACGCCCACGTGGTCGACGCCGGGGACGAGGGTGAGGCCTCGTTCAGCGACGGCACCGTCGCCCGCCTCGACGTGGTGGGGCGGGACCCGCTCTCCGACCTCGCCGTGGTGCGTGCGGACCGGACGCTGCCCGAGCCACCTGAGTACGGCGACGCGAACCGGCTCAAGGTCGGCTCCCTGGTGGTCGCGGTCGGCAACCCCCTCGGGCTCGCGGGCAGCGTGACGGCCGGTGTGGTGAGCGCCCTCGGGCGGGCGATGCCGGCCCGGACCCGCACCGCGACCCGGATCATCGAGGACGTCATCCAGACCGACGCGGCGCTCAATCCCGGCAGCTCCGGCGGGGCGCTCGGCGACTCCCGCGGACGAGTCGTCGGGATCAACACCGCGGTCGCGGGGATCGGCCTGGGTCTCGCGGTGCCGATCAACGAGACCACCCGCCGCATCGTCTTCTCCCTCATGCACGACGGTCGCGTCCGCAGGGCCTACCTCGGCCTGGTCACCTCACCTGCCCCACTCCCTCCGGCGTGGGCGGAGCGCACCGGGCAGCGGACTGCCCTGCGAGTCGTCGAGGTCGTCCCGGGCTCCCCGGCGGAGGCATGTGGCATGCGTGCCGGCGACGTCATCGTGGCCGTGGACGTCACGCCCCTAGGCGACGCCCAGTCGCTGCAGCGGCTGCTGTTCGAGGAGGCGATCGGCTCCCGGATGGAGATCACGGTGCTGCGCAACGGCGCCCTCGTCGACGTCGTTGCCCGGCCCTCCGAGCTCGAGACCTGACGCTTCTGGACCAGTCCAGTCGGACATAGATCGGCAAACCGCCCACACGACCCTACTGCTCTGCCTACGGTGGACCCGGCCGTTGTGAGGGGACGGCGGGGCAGGTCCAGCAGCGGGTCTTCCCCGCCGCGGCCCACGCCCCCGCTCGTCCCGGGAGGGCTCAGCCCCAGAAGACCCGGTCCACCACCGCCCGGGCCCGCCGGGTCGCGCGGAGGTAGTCGTTGACGAGCTCGTCGGACTCCCCCGGCCCGTAGCCGCACAGGTGTGCGACGGCAGCCTTCTCGCGGGTGTCCCGCGGCAGCGAGTCCGACGCGCGCCCGCGCACCAGGATGATGGCGTTGCGCAGCCTACTCGCCGTCGTCCACGCCTGCCGGAGGGCCTCGGCGTCCTCCTCCGGCAGGAAACCGCCCTCCACGGCGGCGGCCAGCGCCTCGACGGTGCGCGTGGTGCGCAGGCCCTCGGCCCGACTCGCGTGCTGCATCTGGAGCAGCTGGACGGTCCACTCGACGTCTGCGAGGCCGCCGCGACCGAGCTTGAGGTGAGTTGCGGGGTCGGCGCCACGGGGCAGCCGCTCCTCGTCGACTCGAGCCTTGATGCGCCTGATCTCGCGGATCTCGTCCTCCCGCAGGCCGTCCTCGGGGAAGCGGAGCGGGTCGATCAGCGCGGTGAAGCGCGCGCAGAGGTCGCGGTCACCCACCGCCGCCTCCGCGCGGAGCAGCGCCTGCGCCTCCCACACCGCAGACCACTTGGCGTAGTAGGCGGCGTAGGAGTCGAGCGAGCGCACGAGCGCCCCCTGCTTCCCCTCCGGACGGAGCCCGATGTCGAC
This sequence comes from Nocardioidaceae bacterium, assembly GCA_035461195.1. Taxonomy (GTDB): domain Bacteria; phylum Actinomycetota; class Actinomycetes; order Propionibacteriales; family Nocardioidaceae; genus Nocardioides_C. The sequence continues at coordinate 927 of DATHVS010000275.1, read as the reverse complement.
CTCGAGGGCCGGGTCGCTGCCCGGCAGGGCGAGCAGCCGCCGCAGCTCGTTGACCACGTCGCGGGCGGCGTTCGCGGCATCGGTCGGGTCGGCACCGTCGACCGGGTCGTGGACGAACATGACGTCCGCGTCGCTGCCGTAGCCCATCTCGTGCCCGCCGAAGCGACCCATCGCTACGACCGCGATCCGCGTGGGAACCGGTCCGCCCCGCTCCGCCTCGACGGCCTTGGTCGCGACCGCCAGCGCCGCCTCGAGAGTCGCAGCGGTCAGGTCGGTGAGGGCCCGACCCACCTCGGCGATGTCGAGCAGCCCGGCCAGCTCGGCCACAGCGATCCGGAACAGCTCGCGTCGACGGACCGCCCGCACCACGGTGATGGCCTCGACCGGGTCGTCCTGGCGCAGACCCCCTGACAGCATCTCCTTCTCCAGCGTCTCCCTGGAGCGTGGAGCGAGCCCGTCCTCCTTGCCGAGGAGGGCCACCCCCTCCGGCTCGCGCTGGAGCAGGTCCGTGGCGTAGCGGCTCGAGGCGAGGATCAGCGCGAGCCGCTCGGCGACCTCGCCCTCGTCGCGCAGCAGGCGGAGGTACCACGGTGTCGTGCCGAGCGCCTCGGAGATCTTCCGGAAGCCGAGGAGCCCGGCGTCGGGGTCGGGGGCGTCGGCGAACCACCCCAGCATCACCGGCAGCAGCGTGCGCTGGATCGCCGCGGACCGCGAGATTCCGCTGGTCAGCGCCGCCAGGTGGCGCAGGGCCGCCTCCGGGTCAAGGTAGCCGAGGGCTGCAAGTCGCTGCTGGGCGGCGCTCGGCGTGAGCCTGACCTCCTCCCCCGGCAGCTTGGCCACCGCGGCGAGCAGGGGCCGGTAGAAGAGCTTCTCGTGCAGCCGGCGTACCTCCTTGCCGTGCTGCTTCCAGCGGCGCTCGAGCTCGGC
>DATHVS010000274.1:0-8551 GCA_035461195.1 Nocardioidaceae bacterium | reverse complement strand
CCCGCCCGTGCGGTGAAGGCTGCGGGGATGCTGCTCGGGGTGGAGCTCGCGCAGGGCGTCGTGGGCTTCGTGCAGTACTTCACCGGCCTCCCGATCGTCCTGGTTGGCCTCCACCTGCTCGGCTCGGCGCTCGTGTCTGCCTGTCTCGCCTGGCTGCTGGTCGGGGTCCGCGACCGCGCCTTGGTCACCGAGTCGGCCCCAGCCGGCTGACCGCGGTCATCACCCCACGCGATACACGTTGCATCAGCCGGAGCGGTCGGGGAGGCCGGCCGCCTCGCGCATGCGCGCGAACTCCTCGGCGAGGGCGGCCGGGGGCCATTGCGCGTTGAGGCCGCTCGGGTTCGGCAGCACCCACACGCGGGTCGCCCCCAGCCTCTCCTCCTGCGGCCCGACGACGGCGTGCCGCCGGTCGAAGGCGGTGCGGTAGGCACCGATCCCGACCACCGCCAGCCACGACGGGCGGAGTCGTTCGACCTTCGTCCGCAGCACCTCCCCGCCACCGATGAGCTCCTCGCGGCTGAGCTCGTCGGCGCGGGCCGTCGCGCGGGCGACGACGTTGGTGATGCCGAGGCCGCGTTCGAGCAGGGTCCACTGCTCCTGCGGCCCCAGCAGGCGGTCGGTGAAGCCGGACCGGTACAAGGACGGCCAGAACCTGTTGCCCGGTCGCGCGAAGTGCAGTCCTGTCGCCGCCGACCAGAGACCGGGGTTGACACCGCTGAAGAGCACGCTGAGCCCGGGACCCAGGACGTCGGGGACCGTGCGGTCGCGGGCCGCCTCGAGGTCCGCTGGAGTCGGCCTCGCCACCGTGCCCTCAGAACAACAGGAGGGGGTCGACCGCGACGGAGACGAAGAGCAGCGAGAGATACATGTTGGACCAGTGGAACAGCCGCATCGGCTTCACGACGGTCAGGTCGTCGCTGCGGGAGGCCCGGACGAGCATCAGGTGCGCCTCGACCAGGAACGCCGTGCCGAGCACGATGGCCGCGACCGGGTAGAACCAGCCCGTCTCCGCGACCGGCCACAGCAGCAGCGAGGTGGTCACCATCACGTAGGAGTACGCGACGATCTGACGGGCCACCGACCGCGCCGAGGCGACGACCGGGAGCATCGGGACGTCGACCTTGGCGTAGTCCTCGCGGTAGCGCAGCGCCAACGCCCACGTGTGCGGCGGAGTCCAGAAGAAGACCACCAGGAACAGGATCACCGGTTCCCACGCCAGCTGGTTGGTCACGGCCGTCCAGCCGATAAGCGCCGGGAAGCATCCCGCAAGCCCACCCCAGACGATGTTCTGGGTGGTGCGCCGCTTGAGCACCATGGTGTAGACGAAGACGTAGAAGGCGTTCGCCGCGAGAGCCAGACCCGCCGATAGCCAGTTCACGTAGAGCCCGAGCACCAGCGTCGAGGTGACCGCGAGGACGAGCCCGAACACCGTGGCGGCCACCGGGCTCACCATGTGCCGCGGCAGCGCTCTGCGGCGAGTGCGGCGCATCTGCTCGTCGATGTCGCGGTCGTAGACGTTGTTGAAGGCACTCGCGCTGCCCGCCGACAGCGTCCCGCCAACGACCGTGGCCACGACCAGCCAGAGCTCGGGGACCCCGCGGGCGGCGAAGAACATCACCGGAACGGTGGTCAGCAGGAGCAGCTCGATGACCCGCGGCTTCATCAGCCCGACGTAGGCGGCGACGACGTCGCGGACCCTTGCTCGGCCTGTCTCCGGCGTCCGCGCGGAAACGTGGGGATCGACGGCCGTCACGTAAACCTCGAGTTCAACGATTGCAGGGAAGCCCCTCAGGCTGGATCGAGTCTAGTCTGCGCCCGGGAGATCGGGCCCATCGGGCGGCCTCGGGGACGGTGTGCATCTCCTCACGCACCGTTAGTAGGCTCGGGTATGTCGCGGGCTCTCTCTGCCTCCTCCCTGTCCGAGAAGCCCGTCGGCGTACCGCCCCTGAAGCAGCTGAGAGGAAACCGCCGCACGTGAGCAACGCCCGTACCCCCCTCGAATGGACCGACCTGGACCGGCGGGCGGTGGACACGGCACGGGTCCTCGCCATGGACTCCGTGCAGAAAGTCGGCAACGGCCACCCCGGCACGGCGATGGCGCTCGCGCCTGCGGCATACATGCTGTTCCAGAAGCGCATGCGCCACAACCCGGCCAACCCGTCCTGGAGCGCGCGTGACCGCTTCGTCCTCTCTGCGGGCCACAGCAGCATCACCCTCTACACCCAGCTGTTCCTGGGCGGCTTCGGCCTCGAGCTCGAGGACCTGAAGTCGTTGCGGACCTGGGGCTCGAAGACCCCCGGCCACCCCGAGCACGGCCACACTGCCGGTGTCGAGACCACGACCGGTCCCCTCGGTCAGGGTGTGGCCAACGCCGTGGGTATGGCCATGGCCGCACGGCGCGAGCGCGGCCTGCTCGACCCGGACGCAGCGGAGGGTCAGAGCCCCTTCGACCACCAGGTCTACGCGATCTGCAGCGACGGCGACCTCGAGGAGGGTGTGAGCGGCGAGGCGTCCTCGCTGGCCGGCCACCAGCAGCTCGGCAATCTCACGCTGATCTACGACGACAACGAGATCTCGATCGAGGGCGACACCGACATCGCCTTCAGCGAGGACGTCGCCAAGCGCTACCAGGCCTACGGCTGGCACGTCCAGACGGTGGACTGGACCGGCGAAGGCAAGGAGTACGTCGAGGACGTCGAGGCGCTCTGGTCCGCACTCGACGAGGCCGAGCAGGTCACCGACCGTCCGAGCATCATTCGCCTCCGCACGATCATCGCCTGGCCAGCACCCAACGCCCAGGGCACCGGCGCCTCTCACGGCTCGGCCCTCGGCGAGGAGGAGGTCGCGGCCACCAAGAAGATCCTCGGGTTCGACCCCGATCAGACCTTCGAGGTCTCCGACGAGGTCCTGGCGCACACCCGCGCACTCGTGGAGCGTGGCAAGGTCGTCGAGGCTGAGTGGCAGGAGTCCTTCGACGCATGGGCGGAGGCCAACCCTGAGGGCACCGCCCTGCTGGAGCGGATGCAGACGCGCACCCTGCCCGAGGGGTGGGCCGAGAACCTCCCCACCTTCGATGCGGATGCCAAGGGTGTGGCGACCCGCAAGGCCTCCGGCGCCGTCCTGTCCGCGCTCGCGCCCGCCCTGCCCGAGCTGTGGGGCGGCTCCGCGGACCTCGCCGAGTCCAACAACACCACGCCCAAGGGTGAGCCGTCGTTCGTCCCCGAGGAGCGCTCGACCAAGGACTTCGCCGGCCACAAGTACGGCCGCGTGCTGCACTTCGGCATCCGCGAGCACGCCATGGGCTCGATCATGAACGGCATCGCGCTCCACGGCGGCACCCGGGTGTACGGCGGGACCTTCCTGGTCTTCTCCGACTACATGCGCCCCGCGGTCCGTCTCGCGGCGCTGATGCAGCTGCCCGTGACCTATGTGTGGACCCACGACTCGATCGGTCTCGGCGAGGACGGTCCGACCCACCAGCCGGTGGAGCACCTCGCGGCGCTGCGCGCGATCCCCGGCCTCGACGTCGTGCGCCCGGCCGACGCCAACGAGACGGTCGCCGCCTGGAAGACGGTGCTCGAGCACACCGACCGGCCCGCCGGCATCGCGCTGACCCGGCAGAACGTGCCGGTCTTCCCCCGCGGCAAGGACGCCGAGGGCCAGCAGTGGGCGGCGACAGACGGCGTGAGCAGGGGCGGCTACGTCCTGCTCGACGCCGAAGGCGGCACGCCCGACGTGGTGCTGGTCGCGACCGGCTCGGAGGTCCAGCTCGCGGTGGAGGCGCGAGACGTGCTTGCCGGCAAGGGCGTTGGCGCCCGCGTGGTCTCGATGCCGTGCCGTGAGTGGTTCGACGCCCAGGACCAGGCCTACCGCGACAGCGTCATCCCGCCGACGGTCAAGGCCCGGGTGAGCGTGGAGGCCGGCGTGGCACAGGGCTGGCGGGAGGTCGTGGGCGACCACGGCCGGATCGTGTCCCTGGAGCACTTCGGGGCCTCGGCCGACTTCGCGACGATCTTCCGCCAGTTCGGGATCACCGCCGAGGCGGTCGTCCTGGCGGCCGAGGAGAGTATCCGAGCGGTCAACGGGTAGCCCCAGGAGGGGACCTGCTGCTGAGGGACGCACACAGACTTCACACCTGAAAATCGCAAACCGGGAGGAACGAACCGATGTCCGAACGACTCAAGTCACTGGCGGAGGCAGGAGTCTCCATCTGGCTCGACGACCTCTCGCGGGAGCGGATCGAGACCGGCAACCTGACCGACCTGGTCATGAACCGCTCGGTCGTGGGGGTCACCACGAACCCGACCATCTTCGCGGCAGCGCTCGGCAACGGTGAGCGCTATGACGACCAGGTGCGGCAGCTCGCCCAGGCAGGCGTCGGTGTCGACGACGCCGTCTTCGAGCTGACCACGCACGACGTGCGAGGAGCCTGCGACATCCTGCTCGACACCTGGAAGGCCACCGACGGCGTCGACGGTCGGGTCTCCATCGAGGTGCCGCCGGGGCTCGCGTTCGACACCGAGCGCACCGTGGCCGCGGCCAAGAAGCTGTGGAGGGCGGTCGACCGGCAGAACCTCTTCATCAAGATCCCGGCTACCACAGAGGGAGCGCCCGCGATCTCGACCGTCCTCGCCGAAGGGATCAGCGTGAACGTGACGCTGATCTTCGGCCTCGACCGCTACAAGGCGGTCATGGCGGCCTACGCCGAGGGTCTGGAGCGGGCGGAGAAGAACGGGATCGACCTGTCGACCATCCACTCGGTGGCCTCGTTCTTCGTCTCACGCGTGGACACCGAGGTCGACAAGCGGATCGAGGCGCTCGGCGACCCGGGGCTGAAGGACCTGAAGGGCCGGGCGGGCATCGCCAACGCCCGCCTCGCCTACCGGACCTACCAGGAGTTCGTGGCCGGGTCCCGGTTCCAGGCGCTCGCCGCCGCCGGCGCACGGCACCAGCGGCCGTTGTGGGCCTCGACCGGGGTGAAGAACCCGGAGTACTCCGACACGATGTACATCACCGAGCTCGTCGTCCCCGACACCGTCAACACCATGCCGGAGAAGACGATGGACGCCTTCGCCGACCACGGCGAGATAGACGGTGGGGACCGGGTCACGACGATGTACGACGACGCGCAGGAGGTGATGGACCGCCTGGAGTCGGCGGGCATCCGCTACGACGACGTCATCGCCACCCTGGAGCAGGAAGGCGTCGAGAAGTTCGTCGCGTCGTGGGACGAGCTCGTCGACACTGTCCGCACGAGCCTGGAGGGTGCTGCCAAGTGAGCGAGGCGCTGGAGGTCGCGGCCACCGGCGCCGCAGCGCGGGCAGTCACCACCTGGGTCCCCAGGCTCGTCGAGGAGCGGTTCGCGAGCAGGCTGTTCGACAAGGACGCCACGCTGTGGGGCGAGGCAGCCCAGGCCGAGGCTTCGATCCGACTCGGCTGGGTCGACCTGCATCGGTCCTCCCGCCCGCTGGTGGGCGCGATCACCGCGCTGCGCGGCGAGCTGGAGGACGAGGGCATCACCCACGTCGCCCTCTGCGGCATGGGCGGCTCGTCGCTGGCCCCCGAGGTGATCTGCGCGACGCACGGCGTGGAGCTGACCGTCCTCGACTCCTCCCACCCCGACCAGGTCCGCAGTGCTCTAGGTGACCGGCTGTCGAGCACGGTGGTCGTGGTGTCGAGCAAGTCCGGGTCGACGGTCGAGACCGACTCCCAGCGGCGCGCCTTCGAGGACGCGTTCAGGCAGGCCGGCCTCGACCCCACGCGGCACATGGTGTTCGTCACCGATCCCGGCAGCCCCCTGGACCAGCAGTCCCGCGAGGCGGGCTTCCGGGTGGTCAACGCCGACCCGAACGTCGGCGGCCGCTACTCCGCCCTCACCGCGTTCGGTCTCGTCCCGAGCGGACTGGCCGGAGCCGACATCGAGCGGCTGCTCGACGAGGCGGAGACCGTCGTGGACCTCCTGGCCGAGGACGACGAGGGCAATCCCGGCCTGCGACTGGGCGCTGCGATCGCAGGCGCCGACCCGCTGCGCGACAAGCTCGTCCTGGTCGACGAGGGTTCCGGCCTGGTCGGCCTCCCGGACTGGGCCGAGCAGCTGATCGCCGAGAGCACCGGCAAGGACCGCACCGGCCTTCTCCCGGTCGTGGTCGCCGACAACACCGCCCCGGAGGTTGCGCTCCCGCCGCCGGACGTCACGGTCGCCCGTCTCACCGGCGACGTCGACCGCGACGACGAGACGGCCGACGTGCACGAGGACGGCTCGGACGTGTGGGTCGCCGGCAGCCTCGGCGCCCAGCTCCTCCTCTGGGAGGTCGCCACCGCGGTCGCGGGGCGGATCCTCGGCATCGACCCTTTCAACCAGCCCGACGTCGAAAGCGCGAAGAAGGCCGCCCGCTCCCTCCTCGAGGGCGCACCTCCGGCGGAGCCCGCGCTGTTGACCGACGGTCCCGTGGAGATCCGCGTGGCCGGGGACAGCTCGTGGCTGCAGGACGCCGAGGACCTCGACGCCGCGGTCGAGGCCCTCCTGGCCCAGGTCGACCCCACCCACGGCTACCTCGCGGTGATGGCCTACCTCGACCGCCCGGCCCTCCCCGAGCTCGCCGACGTCCGGCGTACCCTCGCGGTCCGCACCCGTCGGCCGGTCACCTTCGGCTGGGGCCCGAGGTTCCTGCACTCGACCGGGCAGTTCCACAAGGGTGGTCCTGCTGTGGGCGTCTTCCTCCAGATCACCGACGAGCCGCGCGAGGATCTCGCGGTGCCGGGTCGCGACTTCAGCTTCGGCACCCTCGTCTTCGCCCAGGCAGCCGGGGACGCCCGGGTGCTCGCCGACCACGGTCGGCCCGTTCTACGGCTGCACGTCACGGAGCTCGACCAGGGCCTGAGCCGGCTCAGGGAGGCCCTCGCGTGAGCAACCCGCTGCGCGACCCCCAGGACCGTCGACTGCCGCAGATCGCGGGGCCGAGCAGCCTGGTGATCTTCGGCGTCACGGGCGATCTGGCGCGCAAGAAGCTCATGCCCGCGGTGTACGACCTCGCCAACCGGGGTCTGCTGCCGCCCGGGTTCTCCCTCGTCGGCTTCGCGCGCCGGGACTGGGCCGACCAGGACTTCTCCGAGATCGTTCACGACGCGGTCCGTGAGAACTCCCGCACGGAGTTCCGCGAGGAGGTCTGGCGCCAGCTGTCCGAGGGGTTCCGGTTCGTCCCCGGCGACTTCAACGACGACGAGGCCTTCGACCAGCTACGCCGCACCGTCGAGGAGCTCGACAAGGCGCGGGGCACTGGCGGGAACCACGCCTTCTACCTGTCGATCCCCCCGCGCTTCTTCGCCGACGTCATCGGCCAGCTCAAGGAGCACGGGCTCGCGAGCTCCGAGGACGGTTCGTGGAGGCGGGTCGTGGTCGAGAAACCCTTCGGGTCCGACCTGCGCAGCGCCCGCGAGCTCAACGACGTCGTCTCGGAGGTGTTCCCGGCGGAGTCGGTGTTCCGCATCGACCACTACCTGGGCAAGGAGACCGTCCAGAACATCCTCGCGATGCGCTTCTCGAACACCATGTTCGAGCCGATCTGGAACGCCAACTTCGTCGACCACGTCCAGATCACGATGGCCGAGGACATCGGTATCGGCGGACGGGCCGGCTACTACGACGGCATCGGCGCCGCCCGCGATGTGATCCAGAACCACCTGCTCCAGCTGATGGCGCTCATCGCGATGGAAGAGCCCACCGCCTTTGACGCGAAGAGCCTTCGGCTCGAGAAGCAAAAGGTGCTGGAGTCGGTCGTGCTCCCCAAGCGGCTGGACCTGACCACCGCGCGCGGACAGTACACCGAGGGGTGGGCCGGCGGCGTGAAGGTGTCCGGCTACAAGCAGGAGCCGGACATACCGCAGACCTCCCGCACCGAGACCTACGCCGCGATCAAGCTCAACATCGAGTCGCGACGCTGGGCAGGCGTGCCGTTCTACATCCGCACCGGCAAGCGGCTCGGCCGCCGGGTCACCGAGGTGGCCGTCGTCTTCAAGCGGGCACCGCACCTGCCCTTCCACGACACCGCGACCGAGCAGCTGACCCAGAACGCCCTCGTGATCCGCGTACAGCCCGACGAGGGCATCACGATGCGCTTCGGCTCCAAGGTGCCCGGTACGGCCTTGGAGATCCGGGACGTGACCATGGACTTCGCCTACGGCGGGTCGTTCACGGAGTCGAGCCCGGAGGCATACGAGCGGCTGATCCTCGACGTCCTTCTCGGTGAGCCGCCGCTGTTCCCCCGTCACGAGGAGGTCGAGCTCTCGTGGAAGATCCTGGACCCGATCGTGGAGTACTGGGCCGACCGCGGGAAGCCCGACACCTACCCGGCCGGCACGTGGGGGCCGCCCTCGGCAGACCGGATGCTCGCCCGCGACGGCCGCGAGTGGCGGCGACCGTGACGGAGGCCTTCCGATGATCGAGCTCACCGAGACCACCTCGAGCGCCATCTCCGCCGAGTTCGTCCGCGCCCGACGGCGTGCGGGCAGCCCCGCCATGGGGATGGTGATGACGCTGGTCTTCGTCGTCGAC
>DATHVS010000273.1:0-18542 GCA_035461195.1 Nocardioidaceae bacterium | reverse complement strand
CCAGCCCAGCTCCGGGTCATGGGTGTAGAGGAGGAAGTGGTCAGCGTCGAACTCGCACTCGAAGTCGGCGAGCTCGGCGAAGGCGCGGTCGAGGAGGTCGTCCTCGAGGTCGTGGGCCACCGTGACGTGCGGGTGGTAGGGGAACATCAGGTCCGTGGCCAGCGGGCCGCTGCGGACCGACAGCGCGAGCTGCTCGCAAGAGGAGATGCCGCGTACGACGGTCACGAACACGACGGGGGACACCGGGCGGAAGGTGCCCGTGCCGCGCAGATGGATCCCGAAGGCCGGCTTGCTCGCCGCCGCCTCGGCGAGGTGCTTCTCCACCTCGGGGAGATGCCCCTCGTCGACCTCGAACGGCGGCATCAAGGTGATGTGCGTCGGAATGCCGTGGGCGGAGGGGTCTCCGAGGGAGGTGCGGTACTCCTGGAGCTGAGCGCCCCACGGGTCCGGCACCGCGATGGCCACTCCGATCGTCGTCACCCTCCGAACCCTACCGACCAACCGGGACGAAGCCGACCCGGTCGTAGACGTCGGCCAGCGTGCGCCCGGCCACCTCCCGGGCACGGTCGGCCCCACGTCGCAACGTCGCTTCGAGCTCGGCGCGGTCGTCGAGCAGCTCGAGGGTCCGGTCCCGGAACGGGGTGACGACGTCGACAACCACTTCGGCCAGGTCCTTCTTCAGGTCGCCGTAGCCCCGGCCGTCGTAGGCCTTCACGAGGTCGTCGACGGTTCGGCCGGTGAGCGCCGAGTAGATGGTGATGAGGTTGGAGACGCCCGGCTTCTCGTCCACGTCGAACCGGATCTCGGTGCCGGAGTCGGTGACGGCGGACCGGATCTTCTTCGCCGATCGCTTCGGGTCGTCGAGCATCTCGACGATCCCGCTGGGCGACGAGGCCGACTTCGACATCTTCGACGTCGGGTCCTGCAGGTCGAGGATCTTCGCGGTCTCCTTGAGGATGTAGGGCTCGGGCAGCCGGAAGGTCTTCTTGTAGCGATGGTTGAACCGCTGTGCGAGGTCACGGGTCAGCTCCAGGTGCTGGCGCTGGTCCTCGCCGACGGGGACGTACTGAGGTCGGTAGAGCAGGATGTCGGCGGCCTGGAGCATCGGGTAGGTGAACAGGCCCACCGACGCAGCAACTTCGCCGCCCTTGGCCGACTTGTCCTTGAACTGCGTCATGCGCCGGGCCTCGCCGAACCCGGTCAGGCACTGGAGCACCCAGGCGAGCTGGGCGTGCTCGGGCACGTGCGACTGGAGGAACACCGCGGAACGCTCCGGGTCGATGCCCATGGCGAACATCTGGGCGGCCGACCGCAGAGACCGCTCGCGCAGCTGCTTGGGGTCCTGCTCGACGGTGATGGCGTGCATGTCGGCGATGAAGAAGAACGGCTCGAACTCGTCCTGGAGCCTCACCCACTGCCGCAGCGCACCGAGGTAGTTGCCGAAGTGGAATGAGTCAGCAGTCGGCTGGATCCCGGACAGGACCCGGGGACGGGCGGTCGGCTGGGAGGTGGGGGCGGCCTCAGACATGCCAGGCATTCTGTCAGGAGACGACCCCGTTCAGCTCCCCTGGTCCGGCCCGCGAGCCTCGGGAGCCGACGCCCCGGGCTCCTGCCCGGACGGTGCCTCCGCCGGTCCCTCGGGCACGGACTGGTCGGGCACGGCCACCGTCACGAGGACACGCGAGACACGGCGGCCCTCGAGGTCGCGGACGACGAGGCGCACGCCCTCGTGGTCGACGGTGTCGCCGACCTCGGCCAGCCGACCGAGCTCGGCCATGATGTAGCCGGCCACGGTCTCGTAGGGCCCTTCGGGCAGCTCGACGCCGGTCTCGTCCTCGAAGTCGTCGAGGTTGAGGAGCCCGTCGACCTCGAGGTCGCCGCCGCGGTAGCGGGTGGTCTCGGGCTCCATCACGTCGTACTCGTCCTTGATGTCACCGACCAGCTCCTCGACGAGGTCCTCCATCGTGACGATGCCGGCGGTGCCGCCGTACTCGTCGGCGACCATCGCGAGGTGGCGGCCCTCACGGCGCATGTCGGCGAGGGCGGCGAGGATGGGCCGGGTCCACGGCAGGGCGAGGGTCTCGCGCGCAAGCTCCCCCACCCGCACCGAGCGACCGTGCATCTCCGGGTCGAGCAGGTCGCGCACGTGCACGAACCCGATCACGTCGTCGGCCGACCCGCGGGTGACTGGGTAGCGCGAGTGCGGCTGCGTGTAGGCGTACTTGGCGGCCTTGTAGACCGGCATGTTCGCGTCGAGGAAGTCGACCTCGGTGCGGGGGATCATCACCTCGCGGATCTGCCGGTCCCCCGCTTCGAAGACGTCCTCGACGATGCGCCGCTCCTCCTCCCCCAGAGTCTCGTGCGCGTTGACCAGCTCGCGCAGCTCCTCGTCGGTCATCTGCTCCTTCTGCGCGCGGGGGTCGGCCCCGAGGAGCCGCACGACGGCGTTGGTGGACTTCGAGAGCACCCAGATCACCGGGCGCGAGACCTGCGAGACGCGGTCGATCATGGGGCCGAGAGCGAGCGCGAAAGTCTCCGAGCGCTGGAGGGCCAGACGCTTGGGGACGAGCTCGCCGAGGACCAGCGACAGGTAGGAGATGCCGATGGTCACGAGGACCAGCGCGACCGCTCCTGAGATACGTTCGGGTAGGCCCCATCCGGAGAGCACGGGCGCCAGGTCGCCGGACAGGGTCGCACCGCCGAAGGCCGCGGACATGAACCCGGCGAAGGTGACACCCACCTGGACGGCGGAGAGGAAGCGGTTCGGGTCCTCGTTCAGCTCCGCGACCGTCCTGCCCCGGCGGCTGCGCCCCGCCAGCGCGCGCACCTGGCTGTCACGGAGGGAGACGAGCGCGATCTCGGCGGCGGCGAAGACACCCCCGATCAGGACGAAGACGAGGACGAGCGCGAGGTTCGCGACGGTGTCGTTCACGGTCTTCGGCCTTCATCCATGCCGCAGAGGATAGGGCTTTGTCGTGCCGCCCGCTAAGCGGCAGGGTTGGTGCCCATGAGTCCCTCCCCGTTCCCCATGACGTTCCCCCGCGACGTCCCCCGGCTCACCGACGGTGTGGTGACCCTGCGGGCGCACACTCCCGACGACGTCGACGACCTGTACCAGCAGGCGGTCGACTCGGTGATGCTGCGCTGGACGACCGTGCCGGACCCCTCGACCCACGAGACCGCACGCGAGTTCGCGACCCGAACGATCCCCGACGGTTGGCGCGAGGACCGTGAGTGGGCCTTCGCGGTCGAGGCTCCCGACGACGACGGCACGCCACGGTTCGTCGGCACCGTGTCGCTCCGCAACGAGGGTGAGGGCCGGGCCGAGGTCGCCTACGGCTCGCACCCGTGGGCCCGCGGCCGCGGGTACGTCGTACGCGCCCTCGAGCTCCTGCTGGACTGGGGCTTCCGGGAGCGCGGGCTCCACACCGTCATCTGGTGGGCCTTCGAGGGCAACTGGGCCTCGCGGAAGGTGGCCTGGCGCCTCGGCTTCTCCGTCGACGGGACGGTGCGCCAGTGGCTCACGCACCGCGGTGAGCTCCGCGACGCCTGGGTCGGTGCTCTGACCTCGGCCGACGAGCGCCGACCGCGCGGCCCCTGGCTCGACGTCCCGCGCATCACCGGCCGCAGCGTGGTGCTGCGCGAGCACCGGGACGCCGATGCAGGGCGCATCGTGGAGGCCTGTTCGGACAAGCGGACCGCCTACTGGCTCCCTGACCTGCCCTCGCCGTACACGCTCGACGCCGCCCGGGAGTTCCTGGAGAGCCGCCGGGAGCAGCGGGCGACGGGCGCAGGGCTCTCCTGGGTGGTCGCCGACCCGGAGACCGACGAGCTGCTGGGCAACATCTCGGTCTTCGACATCGACAGGCACGGCGATGCCGAGATCGGCTACTGGTCCCACCCGGACGCGCGGGGGCGCGGCGTGATGAGCGAGGCGTGCGGGCTGGTCGTACGGCATGCCTTCGTGCCCGAGCACGACGGTGGCCTGGGCCTGCGCCGCCTGCACGTCGTCGCGGCGGACGGCAACACGGCCTCGCGCCGGGTTGTGGAGAGCAACGGGTTCGTCGAGGGGGGTCGGCAGCGCCAGGAGAACCCGCACCGCGACGGGTCCTTCTCCGACACGGTCTGCTACGACCTGCTCGTCTCGGAGTACCGCCGGCGCTGAACGCAGAAGTGGCCGACGGCGCGCGGCTCCGCGAGGGATCGGCACCGCCGTCGGCCATCGGCGACCTGCTGGGAGGCCTAGCCGACCAGCCTGGCCAGGATCTCGTTGAAGGTCTTCGACGGCCGCATGACGGCGGCCGCCTTCTCCGGGTCGGGGCGGTAGTACCCGCCGATGTCGGCAGGCGAGCCCTGCACCGCGAGGAGCTCCTCGTTGATGGCCGCCTCCCCGTCGGCGAGTGAGCCGGCAATCTCGGCGAACGCGGAGGCGAGCTCGGCGTCCTCGGACTGGCCGGCCAGCTCCTGGGCCCAGTAGAGGGCGAGGTAGAAGTGGCTGCCGCGGTTGTCGATCTCCCCGGCCTTGCGGCTGGGTGACTTGTTCTCGTTGAGGAAGGTCCCGGTCGCCCGGTCGAGGGTGTCGGCGAGGATCTGTGCCCGCGCGTTGCCGGTCGTCTTCGCAAGGTGCGCGAAGCTCTCGGAGAGGGCCAGGAACTCACCGAGGCTGTCCCAACGCAGGTGGTTCTCCTTGACCAGCTGCTGGACGTGCTTGGGAGCCGAGCCGCCCGCACCGGTCTCGAACAGGCCGCCGCCGTTGATCAGCGGGACGACCGAGAGCATCTTGGCGCTGGTGCCGAGCTCCATGATGGGGAACAGGTCGGTCAGGTAGTCGCGCAGTACGTTGCCGGTGACCGAGATGGTCTCCTCGCCCCGGCGGATCCGCTCCAGGGAGAGCTTCATGGCCTCGACCGGCGCCATGATCTCGATCTGGAGGCCGTCGGTGTCGTGCTCGGTGAGGTACTCGCGCACCTTCGCGATCAGGTTCGCGTCGTGGGCGCGGCCCTCGTCGAGCCAGAAGACGGCCGGGGCGCCGGTGGCGCGGGCCCGGGTGACGGCGAGCTTCACCCAGTCGCGGACGGCGACGTCCTTGGTCTGGCAGGCGCGCCAGATGTCGCCTTCGGAGACGGTGTGCTCGAGCAGGGTGGTGCCGTTCTCGTCGACGAGGCGCACCGTGCCGGTGGTCGGGATCTCGAAGGTCTTGTCATGGCTGCCGTACTCCTCGGCCTTCTGCGCCATCAGGCCGACGTTGGGGACCGTGCCCATCGTGGCCGGGTCGAAGGCGCCGTTGGCTCGGCAGTCGTCGATGACGGCCTGGTAGATCCCGGCATAGCTGCTGTCGGGGATCACCGCGAGGGTGTCGGCCTCCTCACCGTCGGGGCCCCACATGTGGCCCGAGGTGCGGATCATCGCCGGCATCGACGCATCGACGATCACGTCGCTCGGGACGTGGAGGTTCGTGATGCCCCGGTCGGAGTCGACCATGGCGAGGGCCGGCCCCTCGTCGAGGCCCTGCTTGACCGCGGCGGCGATCGCGTCGCGCTGGTCCGCCGGGAGCGACTCGATGGTCTTGAGCAGCGTGCCGAGGCCGTCGTTCGGGCTGATCCCCGCCGCAGCGAGAGCCTCGCCGTGCTCGGCGAAGAGCCGGGGGAAGAACGCCCGGACGGTGTGGCCGAAGATGATCGGGTCGGAGACCTTCATCATCGTGGCCTTGAGGTGCACCGAGAACAGCACGCCCTCGGCCTTGGCGCGTGCGACCTGCTCGGTGAGGAACTCCCGGAGCGCGGCGACCCGCATCACGGTGGCGTCCACGACCTCGCCGGCGAGCACCGGCACCGAGTCGCGCAGCACGGTCGTCGTACCGTCGTCACCGACGAGCTCGATGCGCAGGGAGCCGTCCTTCTCGACGACCACGGACCTCTCGTTGGAGCGGAAGTCGTCGGCGGTCATGTGCGCGACGTTGGTCTTCGAGTCGGCCGTCCAGTCGCCCATCCGGTGCGGGTGCTTGCGGACGTACTGCTTGACCGAGGCGGGAGCGCGGCGGTCGGAGTTGCCCTCGCGCAGGACCGGGTTGACGGCGCTGCCCATGACCTTGCCGTAACGGGCGCGGAAGTCGCGCTCCTCGTCGGTCTTCGGGTCATCGGGGTAGTCCGGCAGGTCGCAGCCCTGCTCCTGCAGCTCGGCCACGGCTGCCTTGAGCTGGGGGATCGAGGCGCTGATGTTGGGCAGCTTGATGATGTTGGCCTCGGGCTCCTTGGCCAGGTCACCGAGCTCGGCGAGGGCGTCGTCGAGGCGCTGCTCGTCCGTCAGGCGCTCGGGGAACCCGGCGAGGATCCGCCCGGCCAGGGAGATGTCGCGGGTCTCGACGGCCACGCCCGCGGTGGAGGCGTACGCCTGGATGACCGGCAGGAACGAGTACGTCGCCAGCAGGGGCGCTTCGTCCGTGTGCGTGTAGATGATCTTCGAGTCGCTCACCGAGGCTCCGTTCCGACTTCAGAAATTTCTTGACGTCAAGATATCTCATGCCTGGCCGTACGCCGGCCGCGCCCCCCATCCTGCCTGCTCCGCAGGCTCCGGGCGAGAGGCTCCCCTGTGCGTTCCCAGCAGGCGGGGACCACATGCGCATCCGGGGCGGGCGCCCTGTACCGGGACGAATGGCCGATCGGCTCCGGGGGCGGCGCCGGCGGCCCTAGCGTGGAGACCCGTCCACCCACCGGTTCCGCCAAGGAGACGTCATGGCCGAGTCCGCCGCCGAGCCCGTCCACGCCTCGACCGACCCCCAGCCCACCCTCGCCCAGCGCCTCTCGGCCGAGTTCCTCGGCACGTTCGTGCTGGTCTTCGGCGGATGCGGCGCGGCGGTGCTCGCCGCGCAGTTCCTCGTCGACGACGTCCAGCTCGGGATCGGCTTCGTCGGGGTCTCACTCGCGTTCGGGCTGACCGTGCTGGTCATGGCCTACGCGGTGGGCCACGTCTCGGGGGGCCACTTCAACCCGGCCGTGACGATCGGGCTGGCCGTGGCCGGCCGCTTCGCCTGGAAGGACACGATCGGCTACATCCTCACCCAGTTCGTCGCCGCCGTCGTGGCCGCAGCGGTCCTGCTGCTGATCGCCTCGGGCCAGGAGGGTTTCTCCGCCTCGGAGTCGGGCTTCGCGTCGAACGGCTACGGCGACCGCTCCCCCGGCGACTACGGCCTCCTCTCGGCCTTCGTCATCGAGCTCGTGCTGACCGCGGTGTTCCTCTACGTGATCCTCGGCGTCACCGACACCCGGGCACCCAAGGGGTTCGCGCCCCTGGCCATCGGCCTCGCGCTCACCCTGATCCACCTCATCAGCATCCCGGTCACGAACACCTCGGTGAACCCGGCCCGCTCGCTGGGCCCCGCGCTGTTCGCGGGCGGCGAGGCGATGGGCCAGGTCTGGTTGTTCTTCGTGGCGCCGCCCCTGGGCGCCCTCATCGCCGGGCTCACCTACGCGTACCTGCTGGGCAAGCCGGCTCCGGCTGTCCCGCTGGAGGCGGCGACGGAGGGCTGACCGCCCCTGCGACCTTGCGGCAGCGCTGTTTCACCTGCCAACCCACTGGGCACAGGCGCGGCATCGCGCTGCTAGCGTCAGAGGCGTTCCCCGCGCGCGACCCGCGTGGGCGTGCCCAGACCAGAACCAAGGAGTCGTCGTGAGCAACACCCCCGTCAAGGTCGCCGTCACCGGCGCGGCCGGCCAGATCGGCTACAGCCTGCTCTTCCGCATCGCCAGCGGCGCCATCTTCGGCCCTGACACCCCGGTCGAGCTGCGCCTGCTGGAGATCACTCCCGCACTCGGGGCGCTGGAGGGCGTGGTGATGGAGCTCGACGACTGTGCCTTCCCGACCCTGGCCGGAGTCGAGACCGGCGACGACCCGAACCACATCTTCGACGGCGCGAACCTCGCTCTGCTCGTCGGCGCCCGCCCGCGCACCAAGGGCATGGAGCGCGGCGACCTGCTCGAGGCCAACGGTGCGATCTTCACCGCCCAGGGCAAGGCGCTCAACGACCACGCCGCCGACGACGTCCGCATCCTGGTGACCGGAAACCCAGCCAACACGAACGCGCTGATCACCCTCAGCAACGCCCCCGACATCCCCAAGGAGCGGATCAGCGCCCTCACCCGCCTCGACCACAACCGCGCCATCTCACAGCTGGCGGCCAAGACCGGCGCGAGCGTCACCGACATCAAGAAGATGACGATCTGGGGCAACCACTCCGCGACCCAGTACCCCGACATCTTCAACGCCGAGATCGGGGGCCGCAACGCCGCCGAGGTTGTCGACGACCAGGGCTGGATCGAGAGCGACTTCATCCCCACCGTCGCCAAGCGCGGCGCGGCGATCATCGAGGCCCGCGGCTCCTCCTCCGCCGCCAGCGCCGCCTCCGCCACGATCGACGCGGCCCGTGACTGGCTGCGCGGAACGCCTGAAGGTGACTGGACCTCGATGTCGGTCTTCTCCGACGGCTCCTACGGCGTGCCGGAGGGCCTGGTCTACTCCTTCCCCGTCACCACCAAGGACGGCAACTGGGAGATCGTCCAGGGCCTCGAGGTCAACGACTTCTCCCGTCGCATGATGGACGCCACCGCCGACGAGCTCGCCGAGGAGCGCAAGGCCGTCCAGGAGCTCGGCCTGATCTGAGGCCCCTCCCCTACGACGCCAGGCGCCGGTGTTCGTCCATGCCGACGAACGCCGGCGCCTTCGCGTGAGGGTCAGCCCGGCTGCTCGGGCACGACGACTGCCAGCACCACGAGGCCGAACCCGGCCAGCAGCAGCATCACCACGTCGGAGGTCTTGCGGCGCACCCGCAACATCCCGGCCCGGCGCTCGGGCAGGACCAGCCTGGCGATGCCGCCCACGACGAGCCCCGCTCCCATCCACACGACTCCGGTGCGCCAGGCACCGGCGATCGTGATGGCGAGCCCGGTCAGCACTGTCGCCACGACGGCGAGATACACCCCACCACCGAAGGTCTGCGGCCGGCGTTCCGGTCCGTCCTCGACGACCACACCCACGCTCAGGACTCGAGCGCCTGCTCGGCTGCCAGCACGATGTTCGACAGAAGCATGGCCCGGGTCATCGGTCCCACGCCGCCGGGGTTCGGGGAGACCCACCCCGCTACGTCGTACACGTCGGCGGCGACGTCCCCGGCGATCTTGCCCTCGGCGTCGCGGGAGACACCCACGTCGAGCACGGTTGCACCGGGCTTGACCATGTCGCCGGTGAGGATGCCGGCCACACCCGCGGCCGCGACCACGATGTCGGCCTCGCGCGTGTGCTTGGCGAGGTCGCGGGTCCCGGTGTGGCAGAGGGTGACGGTGGCGTTCTCGCTGCGGCGGGTCAGCAGGAGGCCCAGGGGACGGCCGACCGTGACCCCGCGGCCGACGATGCACACCTCGGCCCCGGCGATCGGCACCTCGTGGCGGCGGAGCAGCTCGACGATGCCGTTGGGGGTGCACGGGAGCGGCGCGTCCTTGCCGAGTACCAGCCAGCCGAGGTTGGCCGGGTGGAGGCCGTCGGCGTCCTTGCCGGGGTCGATCAGGCCGAGGACGTGGTTCTCGTCCATGTGCCTGGGCAGAGGCAGCTGGACGATGTAGCCGGTGCAGGCCGGGTCTGCGTTGAGCTCTGCGATCGCCTCCTCCACCGCGGACTGCGGGGCGTCCTCGGGAAGGTCGACCCGGATGGAGTGGATGCCGACCTCGGCGCAGTCACGGTGCTTGCCGGCGACGTACCAGCGGCTTCCTGGGTCGTCGCCGACGAGGATCGTCGCGAGGCCCGGGACGACCCCTTGCTCGCGGAGCTTGGTGACCCGCTCGGTCAGCTCCGCCTTGATCACGGAGGCGGTCTTCTTGCCGTCCAGAATCTGTGCCGTCACGTCGTCCATCCTGTCATTGCGCAGAGGGTCTGTGCCTGGGGCCGGCTCAGTGGAAGAAGTGCCGGGTCCCGGTGAGGTACATCGTGACGCCTGCGGCCTGCGCGGCCTCCACGACCTCCTCGTCCCGGACCGAGCCGCCCGGCTGCACGACGGCCGTCACCCCCGCGTCGAGAAGGATCTGGAGTCCGTCGGGGAAGGGGAAGAACGCGTCCGAGGCGGCGACCGACCCGGAGGCCCGGTCGCCGGCACGAGAGACGGCGAGGCGTGCCGAGTCGACCCGGTTGACCTGGCCCATGCCGACGCCGACCGAGGCGCCGCCGGCGGCGAGCAGGATGGCGTTGGACTTCACCGCCCGGCAGGCCTTCCACGCGAAGGCGAGGTCGGCGAGGACCTCCTCGGAGGCCGGCTCCCCCGACACGAGGCGCCACGCGGCAGGGTCGTCCCCGCCGCCCTCGACGTCGGCGTCGATCGCGTCGCGCGCCTGGAGCAGGAGGCCACCTGAGATCGACCGCATCTCGATCCCGCCCCGCTCGAGGGGGGCACACTGGAGCAGCCGGATGTTCTTCTTGCCGGTCAGTACCTCGACGGCACCATCGTCGTAGCCGGGGGCGACGACCACCTCGGTGAAGATCTCGGCGACCTGCTCGGCCATCTCCTTGCTCACCGCGACGTTCGTGGCGATCACGCCGCCGAAGGCCGACAGCGGGTCGCAAGCGTGGGCCCTGCGGTGGGCCTCGGCGACGTCCGCGCCCACGGCGATGCCGCACGGGTTGGCGTGCTTGATGATCGCCACGGCCGGCTCGTCGAAGTCGTACGCCGCACGGCGTGCCGCGTCCGCGTCGACGTAGTTGTTGTAGGACATCTCCTTGCCGTGGAGTTGGGTCGCCTGGGCGAGGCCGGGTCGCGGGGCGTAGCCGTCGGTGTAGAGCGCCGCGCGCTGGTGGGGGTTCTCGCCGTAGCGCAGTACGGCGCCCTTGTCCCAGGTCGCCCCCATCCAGGCGGGGAAGCCCGTCCCGTCGGAGGTGTCGGTGAGCACGTTGCCCACCCAGCTGGCGACCGCCACGTCGTAGGTCGCGGTGTGGACGAACGCCTCGGCAGCGAGGGCCTGCCTCTCCTGGAGCGTGAACCCGCCCCGCGCCACGGCGTCGAGCACGTCGGCGTACCGCGTGGGCGAGGTGACGATGGCGACGGTGGGATGGTTCTTCGCTGCGGCTCGCACCATCGAGGGGCCGCCGATGTCGATCTGCTCGACGCACTCGTCGGGGGCCGCACCGGAGGCGACGGTCTGGGTGAAGGGGTAGAGGTTCGACACGACGAGGTCGAACGGGTCGATCCCGAGCTCCTCGAGCTGGGCCCTGTGCGAGTCGAGCCTGAGGTCGGCGAGGATGCCCGCGTGAACCTTCGGGTGCAGGGTCTTCACCCGCCCGTCGAGGCACTCGGGGAAGCCGGTGAGCTCCTCCACCTTGGTCACGGGCACGCCCGCGTCGGCGATCCGGCTCGCGGTGGAGCCGGTGGACACGATCGCGACACCCGCCCCGTGCAGGCCCGTGACGAGCTCCTCGAGCCCGCTCTTGTCGTAGACCGACACGAGCGCCCGCCTGATCTGTCGTCGACCGTCCTCCGGCTGCTGCTGGGTGGTCACTGGCCGAACCGCACCTTCCTGTCGGTGATGGTGAATCCTTCTCGGGCCATGCGGCCCACGCACTCCACGAGCATCTCGCGCTCGGCGACCTTGATGCGCTCGTGGAGCTTCTCGACGTCGTCGTCGTCCTCGACACGCACGGCTGTCTGCTCGACGATCGGGCCGGTGCCGACCCCGGCATCGACCACGAAGAGCGTCGCCCCGGTGACCTTCACCCCGTAGGCGAGGGCGTCGGCCGGGCCGTGCATCCCCGGGAACGACGGCGAGAGCGCGGGGTGGGTGTTGACGCAGCGGCCCCCGAACGCGTCGAGGAACGCCTCGCCGGTGAGCTTCATGAACCCGGCCAGGACGACCAGGTCGGGGTCGTGCTCCAGGCAGGCGGCGGTGAGGGCGCGGTCCCAGTCAGCCCGGGTCTCGTGGTCCTTCACGCGGCGCACGAACGTCGGGATGTCGGCGCGCTCGGCACGGGCGAGACCTTCGATGCCGTCCCGGTCGGCGCCCACGGCGACCACCTCGACGCCGTACGCCGGGTCGCGGGCGGCGTCGATGAGCGCCTGGAGGTTCGTGCCGGCGCCGGACACGAGGACGACGACCCGAGCGGGTCGGCGCGGAAGGAACGACGCGAATCGCTCCGGCGCGCTCGGCGTGGTGGGGGGCACGGGCCCAGGCTACCGAGGCCCCGCCTCCTCAGCCTGAGGCGACCCCGCCGGTGGACGGCTCGGGTCGCGTCCGCCGCCGTGCGCGCCACGCCGCGAGAAGACCGCCGAGCAGCCCGCCTCCGCCGAAGGAGACCGCTGCAGCGAGGAGCGTCTCCCAGGCCGGTGCCCCGACGTCAGCCATCCGCCCTGGGCCGGCCGCTCCTCCGGCCAGCACGACAAGAGCGGTGAAGGCCACCGCCGCGAGCAAGCCCGAGGCCAGGCCGACCGCACCTCCGGTGTCGAGGCGTTCGACGGGGACGAGCCGGGCGGCGAGGAGCACGCCGAGCAGGGCGAGGAGCACCGGCAACCCCATCAGCGCCGTGGTCCACGTGGCGGTCACACCGTCGTCGGGCAGCGCGGCGAGCAGAGGGAACGCGGGCACCGGCCCCATCATGACAGCGGTCGGCGAGACGACCGTGCCGGTGCCGACGGCGAAGCCCGGGCCCAGGAGGTAGCCGCCGGCGAGCAGGGCGGCGTTGGGCACGAACAGCAGCCCGACCACGGTGTAGCTCAGGCCGGCGGGTCCGTCCGCGTGCAGCCGGGACAGCACGGTGGCGGCGGTCCCGAAGTCCGCGACCAGCGCGCCGGCCACCAGGAAGCTCCCCGCCGCGAGCACGAGCAGGACTACCGCGCAGGTGCCCGCCAGGGCCGATCGAGCCAGGGCCGGCGTGCGACCGAGCAGAGTCCGCACCTGGCCGGTCCCGGTGAGCAGACCTGCACCGCCCGCGAGGAGGGCGAGCACGAACCCGCCGACGAGGGCTCCCAGCAGGTCCGCCTCCGCCCGCGGGTGGATCGACAGGACGGCGGCGAGGAGTGCGACGACGGAGTAGACGCAGGCCTGCAGCCCTGCCGCGGAGAGCACGACGCCGAGGTGGTCGACGGTCCGGTCGACGGCGGCCGCCTCCCCTGCCCACACGCCCACCCGGTAGGCGACGTAGGCGCAGATCACCGTGAGCCCGAGGGGCAACACGGTGACGGTGGCGGCGTCGAGGTGCAGGTCCGCGCCGTGGGCGAGCAGCCACGCGTCGGCGCCGACGCGCATCGCGTCACGGGTGTCGCCGTACCTCCCCGCGTCCGCGGCGAACCATCCGGCCAACGCGGCCGCCATGGTCACCAACAGCATCGAGCCTGCCGAGACGGCGCCCGCGACGACGGCGGTGAGCACGACGGGTCGGCCGGTCGCCGTGGCTCCGGTGTCGGAGAGGGTACGACGGGCAGCGGGGCGCAGCAGGTCGGTCATCACGCCGATCTTCCTCGACCCGCGGGGACCGATCACGCTGCCACGCCGCAGACGGCAGGGGTCACACCGGGAGCTCTCGGGCCCCGGACCCGGTTCGCGCCGCGACACGCCGGCAGGTACCGTTCGAGGTTGGTCGGCCAAGGGAGGAGGACATCTGCCCATGCGCGCGGAGGAGCAGTTCGACTCCTTCTACCTGAAGTCGCGACGTGCCCTCGTCCACCAGACGTTCGCACTCACCGGTGACCTCGCAGCGGCAGACCGCGCGGTCCGGGACGCCTACGTCTCCGCCTGGCACCACTGGCGCAAGGTCAAGGCCCACGACGACCCGCGCGACTGGGTCCGCCCGAGGGCCTGGGCCCAGGCCCAGCGCCGACACACCGCCCGCCTGTGGCACCGCACCCGCGACCTGTCCGCCGAGGACCGTGCGGTGCTCGACGCGCTGCACAGGCTCACCTCCGCCCAGCGCCGCGCCGTGCTGATGGTCCACCTCGCCGGGGTTCCTGCCGACGTCGCCGCGCGGGAGCTCAACGTGACGCAGGGGACACTCGAGAAGCAGGCGGAGGAGGGCGCCTTGGCCTTCGCGTCCGCCCTGGGCGTGGACGCCTCGTCGGTCAGGAGCACGCTCATGAGGCTCGGGGAGGCCTCCTCGCAGGTGTCCCTCCCGCGTCCGGCTGCGATCCGTCGTGAGGGCCGGGCGCGGCGCCGCACGCACACGGTCGTGGCCGCGGCGGCCACGACGTTCCTCGCCCTCGGCTCCGGGGCGGTCGCCCACGAGTCGGCCGACTCGTCGTCCGAGGCAGGTCCCGTGGCGGTCGCCCCGGAGGAGACCGCACCGAGCCGCAGCCCGTCCCCTCCCCCGGAGTCCAAGCTGCCGTCTGCCGACGACCTGCTGCTGGCCTCGGACCTGAAGCCGCTCAAGGCGGAGGGGACGTGGCGTGTCGTGGACACCCACGACAACACCGCCGGCGAGGGTATCAACTACCCGTGCCAGCAGGAGCGGTTCGCCGACCCCGACGGTCTCGCCACCTTGGTGCGGCAGATGGAGGTCTCGGGCAAGCCGGAGAGCACCGTGGTCCAGTCGGTCGAGATCTCCGCCTCAGCGGACGAGGCGGGGTCGACGTACGCCACAGTGCTCTCGTGGTTTGCGGGGTGCACCGACGGTATGCACCTGCGCGAGACCTACCGCGTGGCGGGTGTAGGCGAGCGGGCGATGATGTTCGAGATGGAGACCTGGGGCGCTCCGCGCACCGTGTACTCCGTGGGTGTCGCCCAGGTCGGCCAGGTCGTGTCCACGACTGTCGTGCGACGAGTCGACGCGCCCGTGACCCCGGGCAAGCGGGTGGCGGGGCTCCTCGCTCAGACCGCCGAGACGTTATGCGAGCGAGCGGGCGGGACCGACTGCACGCAGAGTCCAGAGCTCAAGTTCTCGGCGCCGCAGCCCTCTGGTGAGACACGCGGTGTCCTGGCGACCGTCGACCTGCCGCCGCTCACCGAGATCAGACGCCCGTGGGTCGGCACCAACCCGGCCCCTGCGCCCCAGAACCCCGCCCGGACCTCGTGCGACCGCGCGGAGTTCCGGCAGTCCGGAGCGGTCCGCGCGCGCACCCGCACCTTCCTGGTTCCGGAGGCGAACCTGCCCGACCACTTCGGGCTCACCGAGACCTACGGCACGTTCAAGACGAAGAAGGCCGCGAAGCGCTTCATGGACACCGTCCGGAAGCGGTTCGCCAACTGCGAGGACCGTGAGCTCGCCACCTCGGTCATGGCACCCAGCCAGCTGCGTGAGGGCCCGCTGGACGGCTCCACCTGGAGGTTGCGCACCGAGCTGTCGGAGAACAGGGACGTGCGCTTCGACGTCGGCTTCGTGCGCCGGGGCAACGCCGTGGCCCAGCTGCTCTTCGTCCCCACCGAGAAGGCCGACCTGCGGCCCGGCGGGTTCCGGCGCCTCGTCATCCGGGCCGGTCAGCGGCTCGGAGAGCTCGAGTGACCACCGGCTCGTCCGGGCACTAGGGTCAGGCCCATGACCAGCCCTTCGCGGTCGAAGGCACTCGACCTCGACGCAGCCGGGCCGCTCCGCGACCGGCGTGACCTCTTCGACCTGCCGGCCGGGACGGTGTACCTCGACGGCAACTCGCTCGGCGCGCTCCCCCGGGTGGTCAAGGACCGGCTCGGCCGGTTGGTCACCGAGGAGTGGGGCCGCGACCTCATCGGGTCGTGGAACACCGCGGGCTGGATCGACCTTCCCGGCCGTGTCGGCGACCGGGTCGCCGCTCTCCTCGGGCTGCCCGAGGGGTCGGTCTGGGTCAGCGACAGCACCAGCGTGAGCCTGTTCAAGACGATGGTCGCCGCCTGCCGGCTGCGTCCCGGGCGAGCCGTGATCGTCGTCGAGCGTGCGACGTTCCCCACCGACGGCTACATCGCCGCGAGCGTCGCACGCATGCTCGGCCTGGAACTGCGCTGGGCGGAGTCCGACCGCATCGAGGAGGCCTTCGACGAGCGGGTGGCGTTGGCCTGTCTGACCCACGTGGACTTCCGCACCGGTGCGATGTTCGATGCCACCACGGTGACCGCAGCGGCCCATGCGGTCGGGGCGCTGATGCTGTGGGACCTGTCCCACACCGCCGGAGCGGTCCCGGTGGACCTGGTAGCCGCCGGCGCGGACTTCGCGGTGGGCTGCACCTACAAGTACCTCAACGCCGGACCCGGGTCGCCCGCCTTCATGTACGCCGCCCCGCAGCACCAGGACTCGCTCGACCAGCCCCTCTCCGGATGGATGGGCCACGCCCGTCCCTTCGACATGGAGCTCGGCTACGAACCCGTCGAGGGCATCGGCCGCCTCGCCTCGGGGACTCCCCCGATCCTGGCCCTCTCGGCCGTCGACGCCGCCCTCGAGGTGTTCGACGGCGTCGACCCCGCCGACCTGCGTGCGACCTCGCTGTCCCTGACCGACTGGTTCATCGAGCTCGTCGACGTACGCCTGCCGGGGGCCTTCGAGCTGCTCACGCCCCGCGAGCACGCGCGACGCGGCAGCCAGGTCTCCCTGCGGCACCCGCACGCCTACGGCATCGTCCAGGCGCTCATCGCGCGCAAGGTCGTCGGAGACTTCCGCACCCCCGACGTCGCCCGGTTCGGCTTCGCCCCGCTCTACGTCACCCACGCCGACGTGTGGGACGCCGTCGACCACCTCGTCGCGGTCATGGATCGCGGGGAGCACGACCGTCCCGAGTACGCCGTGCGCAACGCAGTCACCTGACCGAGCTGGATGCAACCGGACGAATCCTCCGGGCGTAGGCACTTCGACACCTTCTACCTTGCATCCTTCAGCAGGCTGGTGGGCCAGGTGTACGCCATGACCGGCGACCGCGACGAGGCCCAGGAGGGGGTGCGAAGAGGCCGCCGCACCCGCGGGGGTACGACGGCCTCTCGTTGCTCTGCTCGCTGAGCCCGGCTCAGAGGTTCTCGACGACCGCGCGCATCAGCTGCGCGGTCTCGGACGGGGTCTTGCCGACCTTCACGCCCACGGCCTCGAGGGCCTCCTTCTTGGCCTGCGCGGTGCCCGAGGACCCGGAGACGATCGCGCCGGCGTGGCCCATCGTCTTCCCTTCGGGAGCGGTGAAGCCCGCGACGTAACCGACGACCGGCTTGGTCACGTGGTCCTTGATGTACTCGGCGGCCCGCTCCTCCGCGTCGCCACCGATCTCGCCGATCATCACGATGGCGTCGGTCTCGGGGTCGTCCTGGAACGCCTTGAGGCAGTCGATGTGCGTCGTACCGATGATCGGGTCGCCGCCGATGCCGACCGCGGAGGAGAAGCCGAAGTCACGCAGCTCGTACATCATCTGGTAGGTCAGGGTGCCCGACTTCGACACCAGACCGATGCGACCGCCCTTGGAGATGTCGGCGGGGATGATGCCGGCGTTGGACTTGCCCGGGCTGATCAGGCCGGGGCAGTTCGGGCCGATGATCCGGGTGGTGCCCTTCGACTGGGCGTAGCCGAAGAACTCCGCGGTGTCGTGCACCGGTACGCCCTCGGTGATGACCACGACGAGCGGCATGCCTGCATCGACGGCCTCGATCACCGCGGCCTTGGTGAAGGCCGGGGGCACGAAGACCACCGACACGTCCGCGCCGGTCTTCTCCATCGCCTCGGCGACCGTGCCGAAGACGGGAACGGTGGTGCCGTCGAAGTCGACGCTCTCACCAGCCTTGCGGGGGTTCACACCACCGACGATGTCGGTGCCCGAGGCGATCATCCGGCGGGTGTGCTTCTGCCCCTCCGAACCGGTCATGCCCTGGACGACGACCTTGCTGGACTCGTTCAAGAAGATAGCCATGGTTCTCTCCGCCCCTACTTCGCAGCCAGCTCGGCGGCGCGGTCTGCCGCACCGTCCATCGTGTCGACCATCGTCACCAACGGGTGGTTCATCTCGTCGAGGATCCGGCGCCCCTCCTCGACGTTGTTGCCGTCGAGGCGCACCACGAGCGGTTTGTTCGCCTCGTCGCCGAGCATCTCGAGGGCGTGGACGATGCCGTCGGCCACCGCGTCGCAGGCGGTGATGCCGCCGAAGACGTTGACGAAGACGCTCTTGACCTGGGGGTCCTCGAGAATGATGTGCAGGCCGTTGGCCATCACCTGGGCCGAGGCGCCACCACCGATGTCGAGGAAGTTCGCGGGCTTGACGCCGCCGTGCTTCTCACCGGCGTAGGCGACGACGTCGAGCGTGGACATCACGAGGCCGGCGCCGTTGCCGATGATGCCGACCTCGCCGTCGAGCTTGACGTAGTTGAGGCCCTTCTCCTTGGCCTCCGCCTCGAGCTGCCCCGCGGCGTCGGCGTCGGGGACGTCGAACTGCGCGTGCTCCTCGTGGCGGAAGTCGGCGTTCGCGTCCAGCGTCACCTTGCCGTCGAGGGCCTCGAGGTGGCCGTCACCGAGGCGGACCAGCGGGTTGACCTCGACGAGGGTGGCGTCCTCCTTGATGAAGACGTCCCACAGCTTCTTGATGACCGTCTTCGCCTCCTCCGCGACCTCCTCCGGGAAGCGCGTGGCCGCGACGATCTCGGCGGCCTTGGCGT
>DATHVS010000272.1:0-11504 GCA_035461195.1 Nocardioidaceae bacterium | reverse complement strand
GTGAGCTCGCCGCCGCTGCCGGTGCCCGCGCGATCACCGCCGAGCAGGCGATGGTGCTCGTCCGCGAGCGCGGCAAGGCGATGGCCGCGGCCGCCGCGGAGACGCCCACGAGCATGACCGCCGTCCTCGGCGGCGACCGCGACGAGGTCCTGGCCAAGCTCGCCGAGCACGGCCTGACCCCCGCCAACGACAACGGCCCCGGCCAGATCGTGGCCGCCGGGACCGTGCAGCAGCTCGAGGCCTTCGCCGACGACGTTCCCGCCCGGACCCGTCTCAAGCCGCTGTCGGTCGCAGGCGCCTTCCACACCGAGCACATGGCCCCTGCGGTCGACGTGCTCGCCGGCCTGGCCCGCTCGGTCTCCACGCACGACCCCCGTACTCCGGTGATCTCCAACCGCGACGGGCAGGTCGTCCACGACGGCCGCGAGGTCGTGCGCCGGATTGTCGCGCAGGTCGCCAACCCGGTCCGGTGGGACCTGTGCATGGAGACGATGCTCGACCTCGGCGTCACCGGGATCCTCGAGGTGCCTCCGGCGGGCACACTCACCGGGATCGCCAAGCGCGCGATGAAGGGCGTGGAGACCTTCGCCCTGAAGACCCCCGACCAGCTCGACGACGCCCGGGTCTTCTGCGACAAGCACGGCGTGGCCTCCGCCATCGAAACGTCCCCCACGTGGCGGATGCTGGTCTCCCCCGCCAAGGGCACCTTCCGGCTCAAGGACCACCTGCCTGAGGGTGGCTCTATCCGCCCCGACACGACCATCGGCGCGGTGGCGAGCCTCCGCGACGAGACCCCCGTCCATGCCCCCCACGGCGGCACCATCGTCGAGTGGCTCGTGCACGACGGCGACATGGTTCGTCCCGGCCAACCACTGGTGCGACTCCACCCGGAGGGAGTGTCCTGATGAGCGTTCTCGGGACCGGCGAGCCGATCCACGGCAGCAACCACGCGGCGGTCCTCGGCCTCGGTGCCTACCGCCCGAGCCGGGTCGTCCCCAATGCCGAGGTGATCGAGGCGATCGACTCCAGCGACGAGTGGATCCAGCAGCGCTCCGGCATCAAGCAACGGCGCTGGGCCACGGCCGAGGAGACCGTGCAGATGATGTCCGTGTCGGCCTCACGCGACGCCCTCGCCCAGGCCGGCATCGAGCCCGCGCAGGTCGACTGCGTCATCGTCGCCACGGTCTCGCACATGCTCCAGACGCCCGCCGTCGCCACCGCCGTCGCCCACGAGCTCGGCACCGAGCGAGCCGCCGCCTTCGACATCTCCGCAGCGTGCGCCGGCTTCTGTCACGGCATCGCCCTGGCCGCCGACATGGTCAAGGGCGGCACCGGCAAGCACGTTCTCGTGATCGGTGTCGAGCGCCTGTCCGACATCACCGACCAGGCCGACCGCGGCACGGCGTTCATCTTCGCCGACGGCGCCGGCGCCGCTGTGGTGGGTCCGAGCACCGAGCCCGGGATCGGCCCGGTCGTGTGGGGCTCAGACGGCGAGCAGTTCGACCTGATCCGTCAGAAGGAGGACTGGCGAGACGTGCTCACGCAGGACCGGCCGTCGATGCCCCACCTCGTGATGCAGGGCAACCAGGTGTTCCGCTGGGCCTCGTTCGAGATGGCCAAGATCGCCCAGCAGACGCTGGACCGCACCGGGATCACCGTCGACGACCTCGACGTGTTCGTCCCCCACCAGGCCAACATGCGGATCATCGACGCGATGGCCCGCTCCATCAAGCTGCCCGAGCGAGTCCAGATCGCCCGTGACATCGCCGAGCAGGGCAACACCTCCGCCGCCTCGATCCCCTTGGCACTGAGCCGGATGATCGAGGAGGGCACCGCCAAGAGCGGCGACACCGCTCTCCTGATCGCCTTCGGGGCCGGCCTGGCGTACGCCGCCCAGGTCGTCACGGTCCCCTAGGGCCACGGCCCGCACTCGGAGCGGGCCGTGGTGCACCACCCCCGCACCCACGTCGGCAAACACTCACGACGTACACCACAACCAAGGAAGAGGAACACCACATGGCAACCACCGAGGAGATCCGCACCGACCTCGCCGACATCGTCAACGAGGTCGCGGGCATCCCCGCCGAGGACGTCCAGCTCGACAAGTCGTTCACCGAAGACCTTGACGTCGACTCGCTGTCCATGGTCGAGGTCGTCGTGGCGGCCGAGGAGAAGTTCGACGTGAAGATTCCCGACGACGAGGTCAAGAACCTCAAGACCGTCGGTGACGCCGTCGCCTACATCGAGCGCACCCAGAACGGCTGACCCAAGGAGCTGAGACAGGACTGATGACCATGACTCGAGTCTTCGTGACCGGGCTCGGCGCGACCTCTCCGGTCGGCGGCGACGCGCCCAGCACCTGGGACGCGCTCCTGGAGGGGCGCTCCGGCGTCCGGTCCCTCGACCAGGAGTGGGCCCAGCAGCTGGGCACGACCATCGCCGCGGAGGTCGCGGTCGACCCGACAGAGGTGCTCGAGCGGGTCAAGGCCCGCCGCCTCGACCGGTCCGGCCAGCTCGCGCTGGTGGCCGGCCTCGAGGCGTGGGCCGACGCCGGCCTCGCCGCAGAGGACGGCGAGGACGCCAAGGTCGCCTCGGAGCGGCTCGGCGTCGCGATGGCGTCCGGCATCGGTGGGGTCCAGACCCTGCTGTCCAACTACGACAAGCTGAACGAGAAGGGCCCGCGCCGGGTATCGCCGCTGGCGATCCCGATGCTCATGCCGAACTCGCCGGCCGCGAACATCGGCCTGGCCATCGGCGCCCGCGCCGGCGTGCACACGCCCGTCTCCGCCTGCGCGTCGGGCAACGAGGCGATCGCCCTCGGCATCGACATGATCCGGCTCGGCCGCGCCGACGTGGTCGTCGTGGGTGGTACCGAAGCGGCCGTGCACCCGCTGCCGATGGCGGCGTTCGGCAACATGATGGCTCTGTCGAAGCGCAACGACGACCCCGCTGCGGCCTCCCGACCGTGGGACAAGGGCCGCGACGGCTTCGTCCTCGGCGAGGGTGCCGCGGCGCTGGTCCTGGAGTCCGAGGAGCACGCGCGTGCCCGCGGCGCCAAGGTGTACGCCGAGGCGGCAGGCGCCGGCATCACGGCCGACTCGCACGACATCGCCCAGCCCGACCCGGTGGGCCGGGGGGCCACCCGGGCGATGGAGATGGCGCTGCGCGAGTCGCACATGTCGCCCGACGAGGTCGTGCACATCAACGCGCACGCGACGTCGACCCCGCAGGGCGACCTCGCCGAGGCGACCGCGATCAAGAACGCCCTCGGCGCTGCCGCGGGCAACTTGGTGCTGACCTCGACGAAGTCGATGACCGGCCACCTGCTCGGTGCGGCCGGCGCGCTGGAGTCGGTGGCGACGGTCCTGGCGCTGCACCACCGGATCGTGCCGCCGACGATCAACCTCGAGGACCCCGAGGACACAGGCCTCGACGTCGCCACCGAGCCCCGCAAGCTCGGCGACGGAGCGGTCGCCGGTCTGAACAACTCCTTCGGCTTCGGCGGTCACAACGTCGCCATCGCCTTCCGCGGCGTCTGACCCCACGACCCGCTTCCCGCAGCGTCCGACCGGACGCCCGAGCTCAGGAGTCCCACCCATGACCGTCACCGCAACCTCGCCTGCCGCCAAACCGGCCAAGCTCCCCCGCGAGCAGGACCCGCGCAACCCCAACATCCGGCTCGCGGCGCTGTTCGACGAAGGCACCCTCGAGCTGATCACCGAGGACGACGGTAGCGGGATGCTCGCCGGGACCGGCATGATCGACGGCAGCCCGGCGGTGGCGTTCTCGTCGGACGCGACGGTCATGGGCGGGGCCATGGGCATGGACGGCTGCAAGGTCGTGGTCCGGGCCTACGAGCGCGCCCTGGCCGACCAGGTCCCGATCATCGGGCTCTGGCACTCCGGCGGCGCCCGCCTCGCGGAGGGTGTCCTGTCCCTGCACGCGGTCGGCGAGATCTTCCACGTGCAGACCCAGGCATCGGGCGTGATCCCGCAGATCTCGGTGGTACTCGGCTTCGCGGCGGGTGGCGCCGCCTACGGTCCGGCACTGACCGACGTGGTGATCCTCGGTCCCGAGGGCCGGATCTTCGTGACCGGTCCTGACGTGGTGCGGTCGGTCACGGGCGAGGACGTCGACATGCTCAGACTCGGCGGTCCCGAGCCCCACGGCAGGCGCTCGGGCGTCGTGCACATCCTCACAGACACCGAGCGGGAGGCGCTCGACCGGGCACGCTCGGTGGCCCACCTGCTCGGGGCGCAGGGCGCGCTCGACGTAGCGGCCGTCACCGACACCGATCTGGCCGACCTGCTGCCGGACTCGGCGAAGCGCGCCTACGACGTGCACCCTCTCGTCGAGGCCGTCCTCGACGAGGGCACGACGGAGGAGCTCCACGCGAAGTGGGCACCGAACATCGTGACCGCGCTCGGCCGCTTCGGTGGTCGGACGGTGGGGGTCATCGCGAACAACCCGTTGCGTCTCGGCGGCTGCCTGGACTCGCTCTCGGCGGAGAAGGCCGCGCGCTTCGTGCGCATGTGCGACGCCTTCGGCGTCCCGCTCATCGTGCTGGTCGACGTGCCCGGCTACCTGCCCGGCGTCGGCCAGGAGTGGGACGGTGTCGTACGCCGAGGGGCGAAGCTGTTGCACGCCTTCGGCGAGGCGGTCGTGCCGCGGGTGACGCTGGTGACCCGCAAGACCTACGGCGGCGCATACATCGCCATGAACGCCCGCTCGCTCGGGGCGACCAAGGTGTTCGCGTGGCCGGGTGCGCAGATCGCCGTCATGGGCTCGGTCGCCGCGGTCCGGATTCTCCACCGTCGCAAGCTGCTCGAGGTCGCCCCCGACATCCGCGCCCAGGTGGAGGCCGAGCTCGCCGTCGAGCACGAGCAGATCGCCGGCGGCGTGGAGAAGGCCGTCGAGATCGGTGTGGTCGACGAGGTCGTCGAGCCGTCGGCGACCCGTGGTGCGCTCGCGCGGGCCATCGCGGAGGCCGGCATGCCGCGCCGCGGGGCGCACGGGAACATCCCGCTCTGAGTCGAGCCGCCGAGCCGGCCGGCGCCCTCGCTTCGGGCCGGTTCGACGCATTCGCCTGCGGTCACAGGCGACAGGTGTTCACCAGGTCCCCGTCTGCTGGTCGCGCGTACCGACCGGTGGCGGGTGGTCTCTCACCCCGCTCGACCCACGCCGTCATCAGTGTGAAGGCGCGGCGAGCGCACGGGAGCAGCGGCCGGAGCCGGTCGGGGTAGGCGTCGTAGAGGCCGTCCGTGTGGGTCCCCCCGGCGATCCGGTAGTACCGGTGCCTGTGGCCCCGGCCGGCCCGGTCGACCAGCCGCGTGTAGACGTCGGAGTCGGTGCGCGCCGGAAGGAGCGCGTCGAGCGACCCGTGGAGGGTCAGCATCGGCTTGGCGATGCGGCCGGTCAGCTGGACGCGCCGGACCGCGTCCTTCACCCTCTTCGGACGGCCGGCGTAGTCGTAGTCCGCGTCGCAGCCCGGCGTCCCACTGGCGCAGAAGGGGATGCCGGCGTCGCGGTCTCCGTCGAACCCCGGGTCGAACTCCTCGCGGTAGATCCGTTGGGTGAGGTCCCAGTAGTAGCTGTAGTGGAAGGGCCACAGGAACTCCGACCCCTTCGCGAACCCGGCACGGATCATCGCGTCGTGCGCCGCCGGGTCGCCTGTGGCGGCATAGGCCGGGTAGTGCTTCAGCGCGGTCGGCAGGTACGTGAAGAGGTTCGGTCCCTTCGCCCGGAAGAGCGTGCCCTCCCAGTCCACCCCGCCGTCGTAGAGGTGCGGCCGGTTCTCGAGCTGCCAGCGGGTCAGGTAGCCACCGTTGGAGATACCCATCAGGTAGGTCCGGCGCGGAGGCCGCCCGTAGCGCTGGGCCAGCACCTTCTTCGTCGCCCGGGTCAGCTGGGTCACCCGGCGGTTCCACTCGGCCACCGACCCACCCGGACGCGACCCGTCGTCGTAGAACTTGGTTCCCGTGTTGCCCTTGTCGGTCGAGGCGAAGGCGTAGCCCCGAGACAGCACCCAGTCGCCGATGATGAAGTCGTTGGCGTACTGCCCGCGCACACCGGGGGCACCGGTGACCACGACCTTGCCGTTCCACCGGGCGGGCATGCGGATCACGAACTGGGAGTCGTGCTGCCAGCCGTTGTTCGCGTTCGTCCTCGAGGAGTCGCGGAAGTAGCCGTCCACCTGGATGCCGGGAACCCCCGAGGGGTTCTTCGTTCCGGTGGCGTGCAGCCCGCTCCAGTCGTTGGGGTTCGTGTGACCGGTCACGGTCGTGCCCGCAGTGGTCAGGTCGTCGAGGCAGGCGACCTTCTGCCGTTCCGCACGAGGCACCTCGATACGGTCCTGGCGGACGCAGTGTGGGTGCTCGCTCGGCGCCGCCTCGGCACCGGCGGGTACGGCGGCCAGGGTCGACGGACCGAGGAGCAGGGCGATCGACGCTGTGACGAGGGTGAGCGAGCTCAGGCGCATGGCCTCATCGTGGAGGTCCTGGACAAATGCCTCAATATTGGTCTTCCACACAACCCGGGCGGGTCGATGTGGCCGCGCTCACCGGCGCCTACGCGGAGCCGTCGGTCCCGGTGATGTGCTCGGGACGCACCGGGACCCGGGTGAGCGCGCGGCCGGTGGCCGCCCTGATCGCGGCCACGATCGCCGGTGTCGAGGAGATCGTGGGTGGCTCCCCGACGCCGCGCAGGCCATAGGGGGCGTGCGGGTCGGCGAGCTCGAGGACGTCGACCCGCATCGGCGGCATGTCGAGCAGGGTCGGGATGAGGTAGTCGGTGAACGACGGGTTGCGCACCAGCCCGTCGACGACCTGGATCTCCTCCATCACTGCGAGACCGAGGCCCTGCGCGCTGCCGCCGTGGATCTGCCCGAGCACCGCGTCGGGGTTGATCGCCCGGCCCACGTCCTGGGCGCAGTCGAGGGAGACGACCTTCACCAGGCCGAGCTCGACGTCGACGTCGACGACCGCCCTGTGCGCGGCGAAAGCGAACTGCACGTGCGCGTTGCCCTGCCCGGTCTCGGGGTCGACCGGTTCGGTGGGCCGGTGCCGCCACTCCACGGTCCGTTCGATCCGGTCGTCGCCGAGCAGGTCGGACAGGTCCACGACCGGGACCCGCTCCCGGGTCACCACCTTGCCCCCGGCGAGCTCGAGGTCGGTGTGGTCCAGACCCGCCCGCGTGCCGGCCCTCCGGCGTACCTCGTCGGCGACCTCACGGCACGCGGCCCGGACCGCGCCGCCGGTCACGTAGCTCTGGCGGGAGGCGGAGGTGGACCCCGCGCTGCCGACCCGGGTGTCCGCGGTCTGGACGGAGACCCGCTCGACGCCCAGCTCGGTACGCGCGATCTGTCCCTGGAGCGTCACCACGCCCTGCCCGACCTCCACGGCCGCGGTGTGCACCGTCACCACCGGCTCCCCCGCGATCACCTCCAGGGCGACTCGGGCGGTGGAGTAGTCGTCGAAGCCCTCCGAGAAGCAGACGTTCTTGATGCCGACGCCGTAGCCGACTCCTCGCACCACCCCCTCGCCGTGGGTCGTGTTCGCGACCCCGCCGGGCATCGCCCTCAGGTCGTCGGGAGCAGGTGGGGGCAGTGGCAGGTCGCGCACCCTGCGGACGAGCTCGGCGACCGGCGCGGCCGAGTCGATCACCTGCCCGGTCGGGGCGTGACCTCCCTCGCTCAAGGCGTTGCGGACCCTGATCTCGGCCGGGTCCAACCCGACGGCCTCGGCGAGCCGGTCCATCTGTGACTCGTAGCCGAAGGCGGCCTGGACCGCTCCGAACCCGCGCATCGCCCCGCACGGCGGGTTGTTGGTGTAGGCGCCGTAGCAGTCGACGGAGACGTTCGGCACGGCGTACGGGCCTGCCCCGAGCAGGGCGGCGTTGGCGACCACAGCGGGAGTGCTCGAGGTGAAGGCGCCGCCGTCGAGGACGATCTCGGCCGTGACGTAGACCAGGCGACCCTCTCGGGTGGCGCCGTGCTCGTAGTGCATGAGCGCGGGGTGCCGGTGGACGTGGCCGAAGAACGACTCCTCGCGGGAGTAGACCATCTTCACCGGGCGCCGCGTGCGCATCGCGAGCATGCAGCCGTGCACCTGCATGGACAGGTCCTCCCGGGCCCCGAAGGCGCCGCCCACCCCGGCGAGGGTGATCCGGACCAGCTCGGGGTCGAGACCGAGTGCGTCGGCGATCTGGTCCCGGTCCACGTGCAGCCACTGGGTCGCGACGTACAGGTCGACGCCCCCGTCCGCCGCCGGCACCGCGAGACCCGACTCGGGGCCGAGGAACGCCTGGTCCTGCATGCCGACCTCGTAGTCACCGGACACGACGACATCGGCCCGAGCGTTCTCGTCGCCCCGCCTGACACGCACGTGTCGGACCACGTTGCCGGCCGGGTGCAGCGGCTCGGTCTCCCCGTGGACGGCGGCGCGAGCATCGGTGACGGGCGGGAGGACGTCGTACTCCACCTCCACCAGGTCCAGGGCCCTCCGGGCCGTCTCGGGGTGCTCGGCAGCGACGAGGGCAACCGGCTCCCCCTGGTATCGGACCCGGTCGGACGCGAGGACCGGCTGGTCCCTGCGCTCGAGCCCGTAGGCGTTCGTGCCCGGGACGTCCTCGTGCGTGAGCACGGCGAAGACGCCTGGGACGGCCAGCGCGCCCGCGGTCGCGGTCCGGCGGATGCGCGCGTGGGGATGTGGGCTGCGCAGGGTCTGGCCCCACAGCATGCCGTCCATCCACAGGTCCGAGGAGAAGGCGAACTCACCTCTGACCTTCAGCGTGCCGTCGGGGCGTCGCGGGCTGTCCCCGACCGCTCCGGTCACTCCTGCGTGGAGCAGCCTCCGCTCGGCGGTGGTCACGGTGTGGCCCCGCGGGCGGCGAGGTGCACGGCCTCGATGATCTTCTCGTACCCGGTGCAGCGGCACAGGTTCCCGGCGAGCGCCTCACGGATGTCGGCGTCGGCCGGGGCCGGGTCACGTTCGAGGAGGTCGTGGGTGGCCACCACGAGACCAGGCGTGCAGAAGCCGCACTGGACCGCGCCGGCCGCGACGAAGGCCTCTTGGACCCGGTCCAGGCGCTCGCCGTCCGAGAGCCCCTCGACCGTCACGACCGCCCTGCCCTCCGCCTGGCCGGCAGCGACCAGGCACGAGCACACGGGCGCGCCGTCGAGGTAGACCGTGCAGGAGCCGCACTCCCCCTGCTCGCAGGCGTTCTTCGAGCCGGGCAGACCGAGCCGCTCGCGCAGGACGTGGAGCAGGCTCTCGCCGGGCCACACGTCCTCCGCGACCCTCGCCTCACCGTTGACCGTGCAGGTCACCCTCATGCCGGCACCCCCTGTCGGTACTCGTCCCAGGCCCAGGTCAACGTCCTCCGGGCCATCACTGCCAGGGCGTGGCGCCGGTACGCCGCACTCCCCCGTACGTCGTCGATCGGCTCCGCCGCCCCCGCCACGAGCTCGGCGAAGCGGCCGACGAGGGACTCAGGCAGCGCTCGCGGGGCGTCCCAGGCTCCGGCCTCCTCGAGCCCTCCCGCGAGGAAGTGCTCGGCCTCCATGGCCGCCCTCGGCGTCGGGGCGGCGGAACCAAGACCGGTGCCCACGCTGCGGCGAGCCGGGTCGAGGCGCAGCCCGAAGGAGGTCACCGCGATGACCATGGCGTTGCGCGTGCCGATCTTGGAGAACTGCTCGGGTCCACGGGCCACCGGGACGTGCACGGCTCTGATCAGCTCGTCCGGCTCGAGAACGCTGCGCTTCACGCCGAGGAAGAAGTCACCGATCGGGACGTGCCGGACGCCCCGGACCGAACCGAGCTCCACGACGGCCTGCGCGGCGAGCAGCGGTGGATGGGCGTCCCCCGCCGGCGAGGCCGAGCCCAGGTTGCCGCCGACGGTCCCCCGGTTGCGGATCTGGGGCGACCCGACGGTGCGCGAGGCCATCGCCAGTCCGGGAAGCAGGTCGGCGAGGTCGGCGATCACCTGCGCGTACGTGACACCTGCCCCGAGCTCGACGGTCCCGTCTGCGACGCTCCACTCGCGCAGCTGCGCCACCCGGGTCAGGTCGAGCAGACCTGCCGGCCGGCGACGGTCGAAGTTCAGGTCGACCATCACGTCGGTGCCGCCGGCGATAGGGAGCAGGTCCGTGGACGCCGCCTTCTCGGCCAACGCCTCCGCCCACGTGGTTGGCTGCACCATGTCCATCGCTCGCCCCCTCGGGGCCTGTCTACTCCACGGTCACCGACTTGGCCAGGTTTCGCGGCTTGTCGATGTCGAGGCCGAGCTCGACGGCAGCCCGGTAGGCGAGCATCTGGGTCGGGATGGTCAACAGGATCGGGTCGAGCTCGGGCTCGTTCTTGGGCACCTCGATGCGCACCGCCTCGACGTCGCCGATCCCCACTCCGGGATGGGTGATGACGAAGAGCGGCCCACCACGAGCGCTGATCTCGTGAAGGGCACCGACGTTGCGGTCGGTCAGCTCGTCGTCGGGGACCACGGCGACCGTGGGGACGTGGGGGCTGATCAGGGCCAGCGGGCCGTGCTTGAGCTCGCTGGTCTGGTAAGCCTCGGCGTGCCGGTAGGAGATCTCCTTGAACTTCTGCGCCCCCTCCCTGGCGACCGGGTAGCCGCGGACCCGGCCCACGAAGAAGAGGCTCTCGACCCCCGCCAGGGCCTTCGCCGCCACCGCGATCTCCTCCTCCTTCTCGAGGATCTCGGCGATCTGCCCCGGGAGCGCCCTGAGACCCGCGAGGAGCCGCCTGCCGTCGCTGACCGACAGGTCGCGCACCCTGCCGAGGTTCAGCGCCAGGAGCGCGAAGGCGATGGCCATCGTGGTGAGGGCCTTCGTGGAGGCGACCGCGACCTCCGGGCCGGCGTGGAGGTAGATGCCACCGTCACACTCGCGGGCGATGCTCGACCCGACGACGTTGACGAGTCCCACCACTCGACCGCCCTTGCGTCGGATCTCCTGCACCGCGAGGAGGGTGTCGATGGTCTCCCCGGACTGGCTGACCGCGACGTAGAGGGTGTCGGGCTCTATCACCGGGTTGCGGTAGCGGAACTCCGAGGCGGCCTCGGCGTCGGCGGGGATGCGCGCGAGCTCCTCGATCATCGAGGCGCCCACCTGGCCCACGTAGTAGGACGACCCGCAGCCAAGGATCTTCACCCGGCGCACCGCACGGGCCTCGCGGGCGTCGAGGTTCAGCCCTCCGAGGTGTGCGGTGGCAAAACGGTCGTCGAGCCGCCCCCGCAGGACCCGCTCGGCACTGCTGGGCTGCTCGAGGATCTCCTTGAGCATGAAGTGCTGGTGGCCGTTGAGCTCGAAGTCCTGGGCGGTGACCTCGATGGCTGAGGGGCTGCGGTCAGTGCGCTGCTGGTCGTGGGTGAACGTCGTGAAGCCGGACGCCGTCACGGTGGCCAGCTCGCCGTCGTCGAGGTGGAGGACCTGGCTGGTGTGTCGGACCAGGGCGGCGAGGTCACTGGCGACGTACATCTCCTTGTCCCCG
>DATHVS010000271.1:0-8543 GCA_035461195.1 Nocardioidaceae bacterium | reverse complement strand
GCATCGCGATCCTCCGCAAGAAAGCAGCCCAGGAGCGGATGACGGCTCCTCCGGCCGTCCACGAATTCATCGCCAGCACGATCCAGACCAACATCCGCGAGCGCGAGGGCGCCCTCATCCGGGAGACCGCTTTCGCGAGCCTGAACCGCCAGCCGGTGGACCTGATCCTCGCGGAGATCGTGCTGAAGGACCTGATCCCCGAGGGCGGCGAGCCCGAGATCACCGCGGCACTGATCATCGCCCAGACCGCGGCCTACTTCGGCCTCTCGATCGACGACCTGTGCGGGTCGAGCCGCAGCCGCGTCCTCGTCACGGCCCGGCAGATCGCGATGTACCTGTGCCGCGAGCTCACCGACCTTTCCCTGCCCAAGATCGGCCAGCAGTTCGGCGGCCGCGACCACACCACCGTCATGCACGCCGACAAGAAGATCCGGCAGCTGCTCGCCGAGCGGCGCAGCGTCTACAACCAGGTCACCGAGCTCACCAACCGCATCAAGCAGCAGGCTCGACAGCCCTGACCGGATTGCTCCCGGACCTGGGGAAGGACATGTGGAGCACCCCCGGTCCAGTCGGGACAGTGTGTGGAGATCTTGTGGTTCACCGGTGGGTCACAAGATCTCGTGCACAGCGACCCTGTAGTTCTCCGGAGCTTCTCCACATCCCCTGAGGACGGGTCCACCTGGGCTGACCTGCGCAGACACCACTTGTCCACAGTTTCCACGGTTGCTATGAACACGATGAGACGAATGACATCTCTATCGGTCGACAAACTCACCCGGCCGCTTTTCTGGGGACAACCGGCCAGAACTTGTCGTTCGAAGCTCCTCGTGCCCGATCCGACCCCGCTGCCCGTTTTGTCGCCGGCCGCTGATGAGATAGCCACTACCCCTGCCGAGCACGGCCCGCTCATGGCAGGATTCACTCGCGCACCCGCCTGACCCCGCACGGACCACCTGGAGGCGAACACCCGTGAAGTTCCGCGTCGAGCGCGACGTCCTGGCCGACGCCGTCGCCTGGGCTGCACGCAGCCTGCCGGTCCGACCCAGCGTCCCGGTCCTCGCGGGTCTGCTCATCGAGACCGCGTCCGACGGCGACGGGCTGGTCCTGTCGACGTTCGACTACGAGACCTCCGCTCGTGCGACGATCCCGGCCGACGTCTCCGACGAGGGCCGTGCCCTCGTCTCGGGCCGGCTGCTCGCCGACATCTGTCGCAGTCTCCCCAACAAGCCGGTCGAGATGACCATCGACGGCTCGAAGGTCTCCCTCACGTGCGGTTCGGCTCGGTTCAGCCTCCAGACGATGCCAGTCGACGAGTACCCGACGCTCCCCGACATGCCCGCCGCCGCCGGGACGGTCGCGAGTGATCGGTTCGCCGCCGCGGTGAGCCAGGCCGTGGTCGCCGCGGGGCGCGACGACATGCTCCCGGTGCTGACCGGTGTCCGTATCGAGATCGAAGGCGACTCCATCTCGATGCTCGCCACGGACCGCTTCCGCCTCTCGCACCGCGAGCTCACCTGGGAGCCGGCCACGACCGACGCCTCGGCCGCCGCCCTGGTTCCGGCCAAGGTTCTCGCCGACACGGCCAAGTCGCTGACCGCGGGCAACCAGGTCACCATCGCCCTTTCGAGCACCGGCTCGGGCGAGGGCATCATCGGCTTCGAGGGCTCGGCCGGCGGTGGCGTCCGGCGTACCACCACTCGCCTGCTCGACGGCGAGTTCCCCAAGGTGCGCACGCTCTTCCCCAACGAGCACAACACGATCGCTCGGGTCGACAAGGCGTCACTGGTCGAGTCCGTGAAGCGGGTCTCACTGGTGGCGGAGCGCAACACCGCGGTCCAGCTCGCCTTCAGCGACGGCGTCCTGACCCTCGATGCGGGCAGTGGCGACGAGGCACAGGCGTCGGAGTCGATCGAGGCCTCGGTCCAGGGCGAGGACATCACCACCGGTTTCAACCCGCAGTTCCTCCTCGACGGGCTGACCGCGATCGAGGCGCCGGTGGTGGAGCTGGCGTTCACGCAGGCGTCGAAGCCCGCGGTGATGGCCGGGGTACCCACGCTCGACGGCGAGGCCGACCTCGACTTCCGCTACCTGCTGATGCCACGCCGCCTGCTCTCCTGACCGCTGACCCTGCCGCGCGGGCTGGGTAGCCTGACCGGGACGGACCACCGCACCCTGGGAGAGGACGCACACATGGAGCTCGGACTCGTAGGTCTCGGCAAGATGGGCGGCAACATGCGCGAGCGCCTGCGCCGCGCCGGACACACCGTCGTGGGTTACGACCGCAGTCCCGACGTGTCGGACGTCGAATCCTTGAAGGCCCTCGTCGACGCGCTCCCCTCGCCGAAGGTCGTCTGGGTGATGGTCCCGGCCGGGGAACCGACCCATGCGACCGTCCGGGAGCTCGCCGACCTGCTCGACGAGGGCGACGTCGTCGTCGACGGAGGCAACTCCCGCTGGACCGACGACCTCGAGCACGCGGAGCACCTCGCAGAGCGTGGCATCGGCTTCGTCGACTGCGGTGTCTCCGGTGGTGTGTGGGGCCTCGAGAACGGCTATGCGCTGATGGCCGGCGGATCGCAGGAGGATGTGGCGAAGGTCCAGCCGGCCTTCGACGCGCTCAAGCCCGAGGGTGAGTTCGGCTGGGTCCACGCGGGCAGCACGGGGGCCGGCCACTTCTCGAAGATGGTCCACAACGGTGTCGAGTACGCCCTCATGCAGTCCTACGCCGAGGGGTGGGAGCTGCTGAACAAGGTCGACATGGTCGAGAACGTCACCGAGGTCTTCCGATCCTGGCGTGAGGGCACGGTGATCCGGTCCTGGCTGCTAGACCTGCTGGTCGCCGCGCTCGACGACGACGCCGACCTGGCGAGCATCCGCGGCTACGCCGAGGACTCGGGCGAGGGCAGGTGGACCGTGGAAGCCGCGATCGAGCACGCCGTGCCGATGCCGGCCATCGCCGCCTCGCTGTTCGCCCGGTTCTCCTCACGTCAGGACGACAGCCCGGCGATGAAGGCGGTGGCGGCCATGCGCAACCAGTTCGGCGGACACGCGATGAGGACCGATGCGCCGCCCACCTCCGACGAGGCGGCCACCACGCCCCCGACGACCTCCGACACCGTCGGCGACGGGCCCGACCAGGCCCCGGCGGCGGAGATCGCCGGCTCGGGGTCGGGCGTCGAACCGGCGGAGAGCTAAGGCACCGGTGCACGTCGCCCACCTCTCGCTGCACGACTTCCGCTCCTACGCCGACGTCGACGTGACGCTCGGCCCGGGCGTGACGGCGTTCATCGGGCGCAACGGCCAGGGCAAGACGAACCTGGTCGAGGCGATCGACTACCTCGCCCGGCTGACCTCCCACCGGGTCGGGAGCGACACCCCGCTGGTGCGTCAGGGGTGTGACCAGGCGGTGGTGCGCGCGCTGGTGGTCCGCGACGAGCGGCAGGCCCTGCTGGAGGTCGAGCTCAACCCGGGCAGGTCGAACCGGGCCAGGATCAACAAGTCCCCTCTCCCCCGTTCCCGCGAGCTGATCGGGATGGTCCGTACGGTGCTCTTCTCGCCCGAGGACCTAGCCCTGGTCAAGGGCGACCCCTCGGACCGCCGGCGCTTCCTCGACGACCTCCTGGTGCTCCGCGCTCCCCGCTACGCCGGGGTGCGTTCGGACTACGATCGCGTGCTGCGTCAGCGCAACTCACTGCTCAAGACCGCGGGCGCTGCGCGGCGGGGCGGGTCGCAGAGCAGCCGGGCCGAGTCGGCGCTCTCCACCCTGAGCGTGTGGGACGCCCACCTCGCGCACACGGGTGCCGAGCTGCTCGCCGGACGCCTCGCCCTCGTCGAGGAGCTCAAGCCCCTGGTGGGCAGGGCCTACGAGGCGGTTGCCCGCGGCGCCAGCCGTGCCGACACCACGATCGGCTACCGCTCCTCGTTCGACCTGCCGGAGACGACTGCCAAGGAGCTCGAGGAGTACGACGGCAGCCTGCCCGACCGGGAGCGCCTGGCGGAGGCGATCCTCGCCGAGGTGGAGCACCGCCGCCCCGACGAGCTCGACCGCGGGATCT
The DNA here is from genome assembly GCA_035461195.1 of Nocardioidaceae bacterium. Lineage (GTDB taxonomy): Bacteria > Actinomycetota > Actinomycetes > Propionibacteriales > Nocardioidaceae > Nocardioides_C. The sequence continues at coordinate 4,488 of DATHVS010000271.1, read as the reverse complement.
CCCTGGTGGGTCCGCATCGCGACGAGCTCGTCCTGATGCTGGGCGGCCTCCCGGTGAAGGGCTACGCGAGCCACGGTGAGTCGTGGTCGTTCGCCCTAGCACTCCGGCTCGCCTCCTACGAGCTCTTGCGCGCAGGCGGCGACGACCCGATCCTGATCCTCGACGACGTCTTTGCCGAGCTCGACACCGAGCGTCGGCGACGTCTGGCCGAGCTGGTGTCCGACGCCGAGCAGGTCCTGGTCACCGCAGCGGTCTCGGCCGACGTCCCCGAGGCGCTCGCCGGCACCCGGATCACCGTGGCGGAAGGGGTGGTGGGCCGTGCCGACGGATGAGCAGGAGCCCCGCGACGAGGTTTCCCGTGAAACCAACCCGCCGCCCTCGCCCGGCGACGCGGTCGCCGACACCCACGACGAGACGGGCCTCGACCTCGCCCGGAGCATCGCCCGTTCGTTGGCCGGGTCCAAGCGCCCCGCCCGTCGTACCCCTCCCCGACCGGGCAGCCGGCCGCGCCGCGCTGACCCGAAGGCGTCGGGCGCCTACCCCGACGACCGGGACCCGCAGCCACTCGACTCCACGATCGGGCGCTTGGTCTCCGAGCAGGGCTGGGGCACCGACGTTCGGGTGCACGGGGTGTTCTCGCGCTGGGAGCGCCTGGTCGGCCGGGAGGTGGCGTTGCACTGCCAACCCGAGTCGTACGCCGACGGCAAGCTCGTCGTGCGGACCGACTCCACGGCCTGGGCCACCCAGATGCGCCTGCTCGCGCCCACGGTGGTGCGGCGCCTCAACGAGGAGCTCGGCGACGGCACGGTCACCGTCATCGACGTACACGGGCCGCACGGTCCGACCTGGCGGAAGGGACCCCGTTCGGTCCGCGACGGCCGGGGCCCGCGCGACACCTACGGCTGACCGCACAGGGCGCGCTGAGGACGCCTCAGGAGACCCGGGCCGCGTATGGGGACCCGGCGACGCCCCTGTCAGGCGCTCTCGGAGGCCCTTCCGGGCCGGAAACCGGCACGTCTGGAGCCACGGCCCCCCGGTGCCTGTGGGTTGACACATCGAAATCGGGCTCTGGCGGGGTACACTGGCCGACGGGTCGTCACCTGTCTCCAGGGTCGACCTTCGCCATGTCATCCGCCGTTCGTGACCCGTCATGGGAGGTCGCGGCCCCGCGGCGCCTACGGATCGAAGAGGTCGAACTTCGTGGCTCCTGAAGACAGCACGACGCCGTCGCCCGACGAGGTGGCCGAGGCCGCCGCAGCGCTCGCCCCGAAGGGTCAGGGAAGCGCTGTCGAGGAAGGCAAGTACGACGCCTCCGCGATCCAGGTGCTCGAGGGACTCGAGGCCGTACGCAAGCGCCCCGGCATGTACATCGGCTCCACCGGCGAGCGGGGCCTGCACCACCTCGTGTGGGAGGTCGTGGACAACTCGGTCGACGAGGCGCTCGCGGGCCACTGCGACAAGGTCGAGGTCACCGTGCTCGACGGGGGCGGCGTCCAGGTCGTCGACAACGGACGCGGCATCCCGGTCGACATCCACCCCGTCGAGGGCATCCCGGCCGTGACCGTGGTGCTCACCGTGCTCCACGCCGGGGGCAAGTTCGGTGGCGGCGGCTACAAGGTCTCCGGTGGGCTGCACGGCGTGGGCGTCTCGGTCGTCAACGCCCTCTCGCAGAAGCTGGAGGTCGAGGTCAAGCGAGACGGGTACCGCTGGACGCAGTCGTTCACCTACGGCGTACCGGACGCTCCCCTCGAGCGGCACGAGGCAACCGACGAGACCGGCACCACCACTCGCTTCTTTCCCAGCGAGGAGATCTTCGAGACCACCGACTTCAACTTCGAGACCATCGCGACGCGATTCCGTGAGATGGCCTTCCTCAACAAGGGCCTCGAGATCGTCGTCCGCGACGAGCGCAAGCAGGTCGCCGAGATCGCCGAGGCGGTCGCCGCCGAGGGTACGGCCGGGGGCGACGGCGAGCAGGAAGCCGGCGACGTGCACGCGGCCGATGGTGGCGTCCTCGAGCGGCGGTTCAGGTACGACCGCGGCCTCGTCGACTACGTCGAGCACCTCAACCGGCGCAAGGACAAGGCCCACCCCAGCATCATCGACTTCGAGGCCGAGACCAACGAGAACGGCATGAGCCTCGAGATCGCCATGCAGTGGAACACCTCCTTCACCGAGTCGGTGCACACCTTCGCCAACACGATCAACACCCACGAGGGCGGCACCCACGAGGAGGGTTTCCGGTCCGCGCTGACCTCCCTGATCAACCGGTCGGGTGAGGACTGGGGCCTGATCAAGAAGCCGGAGGACCGGGTCTCCGGCGACGACGTCCGTGAGGGGCTGACCGCGATCATCTCCATCAAGCTCGGCGAGCCGCAGTTCGAGGGTCAGACCAAGACCAAGCTCGGCAACACCGAGGCCAAGGGCTTCGTGCAGAGGGTCGTCAACGAGCAGCTCGGCGAGTGGCTGGAGAAGAACCCCGCCGAGGGCAAGGACATCGTGCGCAAGGCCCAGGCCGCGGCGTCCGCGCGCATAGCGGCCCGCAAGGCCCGTGACCTCGCGCGCAGCCGCAAGGGCCTGCTCGGCGGCGGTGGGCTGCCCGGCAAGCTCGCCGACTGCCAGTCCACCAACCCCGCCGAGTGCGAGATCTTCGTCGTCGAGGGTGACTCGGCGGGTGGGTCGGCCAAGGGCGGCCGGGACCCGCGCACCCAGGCGATCCTGCCGATCCGGGGCAAGATCCTCAACGTCGAGAAGGCCCGGCTCGACAAGGTGCTCGCCAACAACGAGGTCCAGGCGATCATCTCCGCGCTCGGCACCGGCATCCACGAAGAGTTCGACATCGAGAAGGTGCGCTACCACAAGATCGTGATGATGGCCGACGCGGACGTCGACGGTCACCACATCCGCACGCTTCTGCTGACCCTGCTCTTCCGCTTCATGAAGCCGCTGATCGAGCACGGCTACGTCTACCTCGCGCAGCCGCCGCTGTACCGCATCAAGTGGAACAAGCCGCACGCCCACGAGTTCGTGTACTCCGATGCCGAGCGCGACGCACTCATCCTCGCCGGGCAGGCGGAGGGCAAGAAGCTGCCGAAGGAGAACTCGGTCCAGCGCTACAAGGGTCTCGGCGAGATGAACCCCGACGAGCTGTGGGACACCACGCTCGACCCCGACAACCGCCTGCTCCTCCAGGTGACCCTTGAGGACGCGGCGCAGGCCGACGAGATGTTCTCGGTCCTCATGGGCGAGGACGTCGAGCAGCGGCGCAGCTTCATCCAGCGCAACGCCAAGGACGTCCGGTTCCTCGACATCTGATCGAGCCCAGCGCATCAACCAGCCCCGTCGTACCGACGAGAGAGACAGCACGTGACTGACAACACCATCGAGAACCCGGGAAGCCCCGGCGGCCGGATCGAGCCGGTCGAGCTGCAGGTCGAGATGCAGCGCTCCTACATCGACTACGCGATGACGGTCATCGTGGGTCGGGCGTTGCCGGACGTGCGCGACGGCCTCAAGCCCGTGCACCGTCGCGTGCTCTACGCGATGTACGACGGCGGCTACCGACCCGACCGCGGGTTCTCCAAGTGTGCACGCGTCGTCGGTGAGGTGATGGGTCAGTACCACCCGCACGGCGACAGCGCGATCTACGACACCCTGGTCCGCCTGGCCCAGCCGTGGGTGATGCGGGCGCCGCTCGTCGACAGCCAGGGCAACTTCGGCTCGCCCGGCAACGACCCCGCGGCCGCCATGCGTTACACCGAGTGCAAGATGGCGCCGCTCGCCATGGAGATGGTGCGTGACATCGACGAGGACACCGTCGACTTCACGCCCAACTACGACGGCCGCTCCGAGGAGCCGGTGATCCTGCCGTCCCGGTTCCCCAACCTGCTGGTCAACGGCTCGGCCGGCATCGCCGTCGGCATGGCCACCAACATCCCGCCGCACAACCTGCGTGAGATCAACGAGGGCGTGCAGTGGGCGCTGCGGCACCCCGAGGCCACCCGCGAGGAGCTGCTCGACGCGCTCCTCGAGCGGGTCAAGGGCCCCGACTTCCCGATGGGCGCGCTGATCGTCGGCAAGCAGGGCATCGAGCAGATGTACCGCACCGGCCGCGGCTCGGTCACGATGCGCGCGATCGTCGACATCGACGAGGACAGCCGCGGGCGTACGACGCTCTCCATCACCGAGCTCCCCTACCAGGTGAATCCGGACAACCTGGCGCTGAAGATCGCCGAGCTCGCGGACTCCGGCAAGATCCAGGGCATCGCGGACGTCCGCGACGACTCCTCCGGGCGCACTGGTCAGCGGTTGGTCGTGGTGCTCAAGCGCGACGCGGTGGCGCGGGTCGTGCTGAACAACCTCTTCAAGCACACCGAGCTGCAGAGCAACTTCTCCGCGAACATGCTCGCGCTCGTCGACGGGGTGCCGCGCACCTTGACGCTGGACCAGTTCATCTCGCACTGGGTCGCCCACCAGATCGAGGTCATC
>DATHVS010000270.1:0-6986 GCA_035461195.1 Nocardioidaceae bacterium | reverse complement strand
GGCGGGGTCGCTGGAGTTGAAGGGCCCGCCGCCGAGCATCACCCCGGCGTAGTCCGCGGGGTCGAGGGCCGGGAGCGGCGCCTCGGTCATCCGGATCCGGAGAAGCTCGTGGGTGTCGAGACCCGTCTCCCGCCGGAAGGCGGCGTACTCCTCGTCGGCGGCGAGCTGCTCGGCCCGTGTCGAGAGCAGGAGGAAGGGGCGCACCGGATGATCGTAGGCGAGCCGGGAGAGGCTCAGAGGACCTTGGAGAGGAACGCGCGGGTGCGGTCGTGCTGCGGGTTGGCCAGCACCTCGGCGGGGACCCCCTCCTCGACGATCATGCCGTCGTCCATGAAGACGAGCTTGTTGCCCACCTCGCGGGCGAAGCCCATCTCGTGGGTGACCACCATCATCGTCATGCCCTCGTTCGCGAGGTCCTTCATCACCGCGAGCACGTCCCCGACGAGCTCCGGGTCGAGAGCGCTCGTCGGCTCGTCGAAGAGCATCATGTCGGGGTCCATCGACAGTGCCCGCGCGATCGCGACGCGCTGCTGCTGACCGCCGGACAGGTGTGCGGGGTAGGCGCTTTCACGGTCGGCAAGGCCGACCTTCTCCAGGTTGCGCCGTGCGACCTCGACCGCCTCCTCCTTGCTGCGCTTCTTCGACCGGCGCTGAGCCAGCGTGAGGTTGCCGAGGACGTTCAGGTGGGGGAAGAGGTTGAACGACTGGAAGACCATCCCGATGCGTGAGCGGATCTTGTCCAGGTCCACCTCGGGGTCGGTGAGGTCGACGCCCTCCACGATGATCTTGCCCGAGGTCGGCTGCTCGAGCATGTTCACACAGCGCAGCAACGTGGACTTGCCGGAGCCCGAGGGGCCGATGACGCACACCACTTGACCGTGGTCGACGTGGAAGTCGATTCCTTTCAGGACCTCGGTCTCACCGAAGTACTTGTGCAGGTCGTTCACGTCGATGGCAGCGGTCGTGCTGCTGGGTGAGGTCGAGGACATGGTGCTCACCGGGCTTTCTGGGTACGACGCTCGAGCCGCGCCACGAGTCGGGTCAGCGGCAGCGTGACCGCGAGGTACATCAGCGCGGCGATGGTCAGAGGAGTGGAGTTGCTCGTGGCGGACACCGCGTCGCGCGCGAACGTGGTGAGCTCACGGTCCTGCAGCGCCATACCGGCGATGAAGAGCAGAGAGGTGTCCTTGATGAGGATGACGAGCTCGTTGGTCAGCGGCGGGATCACGATGCGCACCGCCTGGGGAAGCACCACCGAGACCATCGTCCAGGAGCCGGACATGCCGAGCGACCGTGCTGCCTCGAGCTGTCCCTTGGGCACAGCCTGGATGCCGGCCCGGAACGTCTCGGCGATGTAGGCCGCCGACACGATGATCAGGGCGAGCAGACCGGCGCCCGCGCTGCCCCCAGGTGGACGCCACTGGAAGGCGATGGGGATGGCGAACGCGAACGCGAAGATCACGAGCAGTGCCGGGAGGCCGCGGAAGAACTCGATGTAGGCGGTCGCCGTCCATCGGTACGGCGCCACGGGCGAGAGCTTCATGAGGGCCAGGAACAGGCCGAGGATCATCCCGCCGACGAACGCGACGAGTGTGTAGAGGACGGTGTTCTTGGCCGCGGTGAGGATGACGCCGGGGAACTGGGCCCGCGCGATGTCCCAGTTGAGGAACGTGCGCTGGATGGCCGCCCAGTCCGCGATCAGCACGAGGGTCCCGACAACCGCGATGAACAGCAGGTAGAGAGCCGCGCGGACGAGACGTCGCCGGGTCGATCGCTTCACGGGCCTACCTCCCGTAACGGGGCGCTGGGCCCGCTGTGGAGACCATCGATCAGTCGGTGGCGAAGTACTGGTCGTAGATCTCCTGGTACTCGCCGCTGTCCCGGAGGTTCTGGAGCTCCTCGTTGACGGCTTCGAGCAGTGCGTCGCGCTGGTCCTTCGCGACCGCGAAGCCGTACTGCTCGTCGGTCTCGTACTCCTCGACTATCTCGAACTCGCCCCCCTCGGTGTGGTCGAGGTTGACCGGGAGGTCCTGGAGGACGGCGTCGACGTTGTCGGCCTGGATCGCGGGGTAGATCTCGGCGTCGCTCGGGAAGGAGATGATCTCGGCATCGTCGGGCACGTTCTCCCGAGCGTAGGCTGCGCCGGTCGTTCCCTGCTGCACGCCGACCCTCTTGCCGGCCAGGTCCTCGATGGAGCTGATGTCCGAGCCGGTCCGCACGAGCAGGGACTGCTTGGAGTCGTAGTAGGGGTCGCTGAAGTCGAGGTTCTCCTTGCGCTCCTCGGTGATGGTCATGGCGCTGGCAGCGATGTCGCACTGGCCCGCAGCCAGGACGGCGCCGCTCTGAAGACCGTCGAAGCCGACGTCCTGGACGGCCAGCTCGAGGTCGAGGTTCTCGGCGATCGACCGCATCAGGTCCATGTCGAAGCCGGTGTACTCGCCCCCCTCTTCGTACTCGAACGGCCGGTAGGGGATGTCGGAGCAGACGGTGAGCCGGCCTTCGCTGACCAGGCCCAGCCCGTCGTCACCACCACCGCCACCACCGCCGTCGTCTCCACCGCAGCCGGAAAGAGCCACCGCAAGGAGGAGAGCTGCGGAGGCGTAGATGCTCGTCAGTCCACGGGTCTTCATAGACGGCAGAGTAGCCCTGATCGGCCGGTTCATCGACCGACTCGCCTTCGGCGGGGACGCTTCGTCCGGGTTGAGGTTCTTCGGACGATGTCGCGCAGATGGGGGAACGGTGTGCCGAGCAGGGGGACCGTGGCAGGGGACAACACCGGGAAAACTCCTCAACAACTCTGGGCATATGGCAGATCCCGATGCATCCTGTTGGCGGAGCCCGACGACCTCGAGAGATCGTCGGCCAAGGGGGAGACGAACACATTGACGACTACGACGTCCTTTGCCGAGACGCAGAAGCCCGGCAGGTTCGAGCACGAGGCGGTCTTTTACCGCGGGACCGAGGAACTGGTAGCGGCAGTGGTCCCGTTCATCCGCGAGGGGATAGCGCAGGGTGAGCCGGTGCTCGTGGCGCTGCTGCCCGACCGGCTCGCCGTCGTGGAGGCGGCGCTCGGGGCGGACGCGACGCGGGTGGACTTCGTCGACATGGCCGAGCTGGGCGCCAACCCGGCGTGCATCATCCCCGAGTGGCGGCGGTTCCTCGAGGACACCGCAGCCGACGGGCCAGTGCGCGGCGTGGGCGAGCCGGTGTGGTCGGGCCGACGTGACGCCGAGATCGAGGAGGCGGTGTTCCACGAGGCACTCCTCAACCTGGCCTTCGACGGCGGGCCCGCCTGGCGGCTGATGTGCCCCTACGACGTCTCGTCGCTGCCGGGGGAAGTGCTCGAGGAGGCCCGGCGCAGTCACCCGGTCGTCCGTGGTGCGGCGGTCGGGACGACGTACGCCGGACACTCCCACGCGCACGGTCGCTTCACCGGGCCGCTGCGCCCTGCCCCCGACTCGGCCGAGCGGTTCGCGTTCGGGCCGGCCGACCTCGCCGGACTGCGCGCTGTGGTGACGCGGCTGGCCGAGCAGGCGGGGCTGCACCGGGACAAGGTCGACGACCTCGTGCTGGCCGCTCACGAGCTCGCCACGAACAGCGTGGTGCACGGCGGTGGTGAGGGCGTCCTGCGGGCGTGGGCCGAGCCCGACGCCTTCGTGGTGGAGGTGGGCGACCAGGGCGTCATCGAGGACCCGCTGGTGGGCCGCGACCTGCTCCACGAGCTCGCCGAGCACGGCCGCGGCATCTGGATGGCCAACCAGCTGTGCGACCTCGTCCAGGTCAGGTCCGGGCGGACCGGTACCGTCGTGCGGCTCTTCGCCTGGCTCTGACCCGTCGGTCCGACCTCAGTCCGGGGCCGGCTCGATCCTGCCCGAAACCTCGCCGAGTGCGATCCGGCCACCGCGCGCGCCGGGGGCGGTGGCCCTGATCGTCACCTCGTCGCCGTCCTCGAGGAAGCTCCGCTGCTCCCCACCGACGGTGAAGGGCTCTTTGCCGCCCCACGACAGCTCGAGGAACGACCCTCGCTGGTTGCGCTCGGGCCCGCTCACCGTGCCGGAGGCGTACAGGTCGCCGACCCGCAGCGAGGCGCCGTTGACGGTCATGTGGGCGAGCATCTGCGCCGGGGACCAGTACATCGTGGAGTAGGGCGGCCGCGCGACCGTCTCCCCGTTGAGGAGGACCTCGAACGTGATGTCGTAGCCGGCCAGGGCCCCGACCCGGAGGTAGTCGAGGGGCTCGGGGTCCTGGCCGGGCAGGTCCACCCGGGCGCTCTCCAGGGCGCTGAGCGGGGTCACCCAGGGGCTCACCGACGTCGCGAAGGACTTGCCGAGGAACGGGCCGAGGGGGACGTACTCCCAGGCCTGGATGTCGCGCGCGGACCAGTCGTTGAGGGGCAGCACCCCGAAGACGTGGTCGGCGAACGTGTCGACGCCGACCCGGTCCCCCAAGCGGGTCGGGGTGCCGACGAGGAAGCCGAGCTCGGCCTCGATGTCGAGCCGCTGCGACGGGCCGAACGTGGGGGCCTCGGCAGAGGGCGGCTTGCGCTGCCCCTGCGGGCGACGCACCGGTGTGCCAGAGACGACGACCGTCCCCGAACGGCCGTGGTAGCCGACCGGGAGGTGGCGCCAGTTGGGCAGCAGCGGCTCCGCGTCGGGCCGGAACATGCGCCCGACGTTGCTTGCGTGGTCCAGGGAGCAGTAGAAGTCCACGTAGTCGGCCACCGCCGCGGGGAGGTGCAGGGTGACCTCGTCGACCGGGACGAGCAGGGGCTCCACGAGGTCGCGCCGAACGGGGTCGGTGAGCAGCGACACGATCCAGGATCGCACCGAGTCCCAGGTGGGGCGGCCCAGACCCATCAACGCGTTGAGATCGGGCGCCTCGAAGACGTGGGCCACCTCGAGCATGTCGCCCGCGGCCACCGGGGCGAGGTCGAGCACGAAGTCGCCGATGCGGACCCCCACCCGGGGCGGTTCGCCGTCGTGGGAGAAGACGCCGTAGGGCAGGTTGTCGACGTCGTGAAGGGAGCCGGCGGCACCCTCCACCCAGGTGTCGGGGCCGTGGGCGGCAGCGGTGGTCATGCACTCTCCAGGGGCAGGTCGGGGAGGAGGTCGAGTTCGATGAGGTGTTCGAGCGGCTCGAGCACGCTGCACGAGCCGAAGGAGGTGAACCAGCGTCGGGCGGAGACGAGGCCGTCGGGCCCGGCGGTGTCGAGAGCGTCGCGGACAGCGGCCGCATCCGCCGTCGCGAGCACCTCGGCCACGGTGGGGACGGACCCGCCGTCGAGAGCAGCACGTGTCGCGGCCAGCACGTTGAGGAAGCCGTGGTGGTCGAAGGCGGTCTCCGCGTCGCGGTGTCGCAGGGCGTTGTGGAGGCCCGCGGTGCACTTGAACGGCAGCTCGCGATCGAGCGCGGCGTCGATGCAGGTCGCGAGCTCGTCGGTCCCGGGGAAGGCGTCCGCGGTGACCCCGCCGGTGCGGAACTTCAGGCGCAGGTCCATCGCGGCCACCTCGTCGAGGGCGCTGAGCCACGACGACGCCGGATGCGGCCCCAGGACGCGGGGAGGCTCGACGTACACGGGGATGTCGTCGCCGAGGTCGCCGGCGGCGCGAAGCTGGTCGACCACCGTGGTGACCCGGCGGGCGTTGCGGGGCAGGTCCTGCTCGTCGCGCAGCCCGAGCTCCACGGCGGCCAGCCGGAGCTCCTCGGCGCCGGTGGCCCAGCGCACCGCGGGCTCGATCGCCCCGGCGCCGCCGGTCACGACGACCGCCACCGCGAGCGGTTCCGCGGCGCCTTCGGCGCGGATCGCCTCGAGCAGGTCGGGGAGGGCGACGTCGCCGACGACGAACGGGCCGACGAGGTCGGCGTACGCCGCTGCCCGGTGAGCCCGGTGGGCGCTCAGGGCCTCGGTCAGGGGGGCGTTCCCGGGCGGGAAGATCGCTGCGTCGTCGACCAGGGAGCAGAAGGCGGCTGGGATGGTTGACACGTCGCCGACACTAACGCATGGTAAATGTGACCGGACAAGAGTGTTCGACTATCGGACGCGCGCGGTGAGCGACGAAAGATGTGAAGAGATGGCCTTCTACCGCCAGGTGGGCACGATTCCAGCGAAGCGGCACACCCAGTTCCGCACCGACAGCGGCGGGCTGCACCACGAGGAGCTGATGGGCGAGGAGGGCTTCTCCTCCGACTCCTCCCTTCTCTACCACCTCGGGGTCCCCTCGGCGATCGTCGACAGCCAGGTCTGGGAGCTGCCCGACCTGGCCACCACCGCAAACCACCCGCTCAAGCCTCGCCACCTCAAGCTGCACGGGCTGTTCGACCCGGAGGCGGCCGTGAAGGTCGACCCGGTGCAGGGGCGCCGGCTCGTGCTCGGCAACGCCGACGTGCGGCTGTCCTACGTCGTGGCCGGTGAGACCTCGCCCTACTACCGCAACGCCGTCGGCGACGAGTGCGTGTACGTCGAGGCCGGCGAGGGGGTCGTCGAGACCGTCTTCGGCGAGCTGATCTACCGCGCGGGCGACTACGTCGTGATCCCGCGCGCGACCACCCACCGCTGGGTCCCCGGTGGCGGGGAGGGGGCGGTGTGCCGGCTCTACGTGGTCGAGGCCAACAGCCACATCGCCCCGCCCAGGCGCTACCTCTCTCGCTACGGGCAGTTCCTCGAGCACGCGCCGTACTGCGAGCGCGACCTCTACGGCCCCGACGAGCCCCTCCTGGTGGAGGGAGAGGACGTGGAGGTGCTGGTCAAGCACCGCGGCTCCTCGCCCAGCGGGCTTGTCGGCACCCGGATGACCTACGCCACCCACCCCTTCGACGTCGTCGGTTGGGACGGCTGCCTCTACCCCTACACCTTCAACATCGACGACTTCGAGCCGATCACCGGCCGGGTGCACCAGCCGCCGCCGGTGCACCAGGTCTTCGAGGGCCACAACTTCGTGGTCTGCAACTTCGTGCCGCGCAAGGTCGACTACCACCCTCTCGCCGTG
>DATHVS010000269.1:0-7943 GCA_035461195.1 Nocardioidaceae bacterium | reverse complement strand
GTCGCGCAGCTGGGCTTCGCCTCCTACTTCCTGACCGTCTCCGACGTCACCGAGATGATCCGGGAGCGGGGGATCCGGTCCGCCGCCCGTGGCTCGGGGGCAGGGAGCCTGGTCAACTACCTGCTCGGGGTCTCGGGCGTCGACCCGCTGCGACACGGCCTGCTGATGGAGCGTTTCCTCTCCCCGCGGCGGTCGGCCCTTCCCGACATCGACATCGACGTGGAGTCGGCCCGGCGTCCCGAGATCTACGAGGCGATCCTCGACCGCTACGGCGGCGAGCGGGTGGTGGCGGTCTCGATGCGGGAGACCTACCGCGTGCGGCACGCGATCCGCGACGTCGGCGCAGCACTGGGGATGCCGGTGGGGGAGATCGACTCCCTCGCCAAGGCCTTCCCCCACATCCGGGCACGCGACGCCCGGATGGCGGTGCGTGAGCTGCCGGAGCTGCGAGCCGCCGGACTCGGTGAGGAGCGGCTCGGCCTGCTGCTCCGGCTCGCCGAGCGGCTGGACGGGCTGCCCCGTCACATCGCGATGCATCCCTGCGGGATCGTGCTCTCCGACGCCACCCTGCTCGACCGGACCCCGGTGGAGGCGAGCCACGCCGGCTTCCCCATGACCCAGTTCGACAAGGACGACGTGGAGGACCTCGGTCTGCTCAAGCTCGACGTGCTCGGCATCCGGATGCAGTCGGCGATGGCGCACGCGGTGGCCGAGATCCGCCGGGTGGACGACGTGGACGTCGACCTCGACGACGAGACCCAGGTCCCCTTCGACGACCCGGCGACCTTCGACCTGGTCAGCAGCGCGCGCACCCTCGGCTGCTTCCAGATCGAGTCCCCCGGACAGCGCGAGCTGGTGGGACGCTCGGGGATCACCACCTTCGAGGAGATCATCACCGACATCTCGCTGTTCCGCCCCGGCCCGGTGAAGAGCGACATGATCACGCCCTATCTCAACGCCCGGCAGGGCTGGTCGATGCCGGTCTACTTTCACGAGGACCTGCGGCCGATCCTCGAGCAGACCTCGGGCGTGGTGGTCTTCCATGAGCAGGTCATCGAGATCATCGCCCAGCTCACCGGCTGCACCCTCGCTGAGGCCGACGAGGCCCGCCGTGCCCTCGGCGACACCGAGGGGATGGCCCAGACCCGGCTGTGGTTCTTCCCGCGTGCGCTGGGGCGGGGCTACTCCCAGCCCCTCGTCGAGAGGATCTGGAAGGTGCTCGAGGCGTTCGCCTCGTTCGGTTTCTGCAAGGCCCATGCCGCGGCGTTCGCCCTCCCGACCTACCAGTCCGCCTGGCTGAAGACGCACTGGCCGGCGCACTTCCTGGCCGGGGTCCTCACCCACGACCCGGGGATGTACCCCAAGCGGCTGATCCTCGACGACGCCCGCCAGTTCGGCATCGAGGTGCTCGGTCTCGACGTGAACACCTCGGGGAGCGAGTACGCCGTGGAGCGGCTCGACGAGCACGAACGCCGCTACGGGATCCGGCTCGCCCTGTCGGAGGTGAAGGGGATCAGCGAGGCCGAGGTCCAACGGGTCGTCGCGGCCAGGCCCTACCAGTCCCTCACCGACTTCTGGCACCGTGCCCGGGTCTCCCGGCCGGTCGTGGAGCGGCTCGTGCTCGCCGGTGGGTTCGACTCCGCCTACGGCATCGGGTCGCCCCTCGGGGTCCGCCGTCGAGCCAAGGTGACCCGACGCGACCTGCTGCTCCAGGTGGCCGACCTCGACCGGCAGAGCCGCGCAGTCGAGCGGGCGAGTCGTGGCCGCAGCCGAGGCCTTTCGGGCAGCCGGAGGCCGGTCACGGGTCAGGGACGAGACCTGGCTGGGCCCGCCTCCGAGGTCGAGGCCCGTGCGACTGACGCAGCAGGCCGCAACAGCAGCGACCCCCGCGAGCGGGCCGGTGCGGCCCTGGGCGTGTGGGAACAGGCCGCGCGGCAGTCGCAGGCGACGAAGGTCCCGCCCCCGGTGACGTCGGTGCAGCTCGCACTCGACCTCGGGGACACCGCAGTGGGCGAGGCCAGCGGTCTGCCCGAGATGAGCGACTCCGAGCGGGTCCGTGCCGAGCTCGAGATCCTCGGGCTCGACGTGAGCCGCCACGTCGTCGACTTCTACGTCCCGCTCCTCGACGAGCTCGGCGTGACCCGGTCTCGCGACCTGCTGCGCCGCCGCAGCAGGTCCGAGTTGCTGGTCGGCGGGGTCAAGGTGGCCACCCAGACCCCGCCGATCCGGTCCGGCCGCCGAGTCATCTTCGTGACCCTGGACGACGCCACCGGTCCGGTGGACGCAACCTTCTTCGAGGACGCGCAAGGTCCGTACGCCGCGACCGTCTTCCACTCATGGCTGCTGCTCGTGCGCGGCGTGCTCCGTCGTACCGGTCCTCGCGGGGTCTCGCTCCGGGCGACCGGCTGCTGGGAGCTGCCGACTCTCCACCAGATCTGGAAGGAGGAGGGGATCGAGGCGGTCCGGGCGTTCATGGCGGAGGTCCCCGAGGGCTTCCGCGGAGTCGGGTCGGTCGAGGATGCGGCCGTCGCCGGCGCCGCCGAGAGCCGTTCCACCCGTCCGGTCACGGCGAACCCTCCGGCAGCCGACCGGCAGGGCACGGGCACCGCCGGCGGGATGGGGCGACGTCGGGTGCTGGTGCACTCGAGCGGGTTCAAGCTGTCGCCCTACGCCGACATCAAGCCCGCCGGCGAGGACGCCAAGAGCGCGCCGCGCAAGCTGTGGCACCGCAGTCCCGGGAGTGCCGGATGACCGGAGTTGCCGTCCTCTCACTAGGGTGGGCACCATGCCAGGACAGAACACCCCCCAGCGGCCGCACGGACGCGGAGCGGCTCGCACCGCCGTCGTCTGGGAGGCGCTGCGCGAGGTGCTGGAGTCGGTCCCGGTCGAGGGTGCTGGTGCCGACAGGGTCTCGGTCGTCGACGTCGGCGGCGGCACCGGTGGCTTCGCGGTCCGGGTGGCCGAGCTCGGGCACCGGGTCACCGTCGTCGACCCCAGCCCCGACGCCCTGGCGATCCTGGGCCTGCGCGCCGATGAGAGCGGCGTCGCGGACCTCGTCACCGCCCGGCAGGGCGACCTGGCCTCCCTGCCCGACCTCGTGCCGGCCGCAAACGCCGATGTCGTGCTCTGCCACGGTGTCCTGGAGATCGTCGACGACCCGGTCGAAGCGCTGTCGGTGCTCGCCGGGACGCTCCGACCGGGCGGGGTGCTCAGCCTGCTGGTCAACCAGCGGCACGCTGCCGTGGTCGCACGGGCGATGGCCGGCCACTTCCAGCAGGCCCGCACCCTGCTCGACGACCCTGCCGCGGCGGGGTCGACACGACGCTTCACCGCCAACGAGATCTCGGAGGTCCTCACCGGCACCGGGTTCGAGGTCACGGCCATGCACGCGGTCCGGGTCTTCGTCGACCTCGTCCCGAGCTCACTGGTCGACCTGGAGCCAGGTGCCGACTCCGCTCTGGTGGAGCTGGAGAGGGCCGTCGCGGACCGGCCCGAGTACCTCCCGCTGGGAACCCAGCTCCACGTCCTCGCGCTGCGTCGCTGATCCTCTCCGGTCCACGACCGGCGCCACCGCCGGGGGCAGACGATGAACGCCGCGCACGCGGACCTCTCGGCAGCGTCAGGGGACTGCCCGATCCTGCACGTGGACATGGACGCCTTCTACGCGTCCGTGGCCACCCGTGACCGTCCCGACCTCCGGTCGGTCCCGGTGATCGTGGGGGGCGGACATCGGGGCGTGGTGCTCTCGGCGAACTACCTCGCCCGCCAGTACGGCGTCCGCTCCGCGATGCCGGGCACCCGCGCCCGGCGGCTCTGCCCCCAGGCGGTCGTGGTCCCGCCCGACTTCGAGGCCTTCAGTGCGGTCTCGGCCGCGGTGATGGAGACCTTCCGCCAGGTCACCCCTCTGGTCGAGGCGGTCTCGCTCGACGAGGCGTTCCTCGACGTCGCGGGAGCGGCCCGGCGGCTGGGCAGCCCCTACATCGTCGCCGAGCACCTCCGGGCCCGGATCTTCGACGAGCAGGGCATCACCTGCTCGGTGGGCGTGGCGAGCACGGTGGCGGTCGCGAAGATGGCGAGCAGGCGGGCCAAGCCTGACGGGGTCTGCGTCGTCCCTCCCGACGAGGTGACCACCTTCCTGCACCCCCTCGACGTGGGGGAGCTGTGGGGGGTGGGCGAGAAGACCACGGCGACCCTGCACCGGCTTGGCCTGATGACTGTCGGCGACGTCGCGCACACCCCGCTGGCCATTCTCCAGCGGGCCGTCGGTGCTGCTCTCGGGTCCCAGCTGCACCAGCTGGCGTGGGGCCGGGAGCGTCGCACGGTGACTCCGCGGCGGGGACCCGACGAGCCGGACCGGAGCATGGGAGCCGACGAGACCTTCGGCCGGGACACCGACGACCACGAGGTGATCCTGCGTGAGCTGCTCCGGCTCTCGGCGAAGGTGACCTCCCGGATGCGGACCGCGCGGGTGGCCGGCCGGACCGTGACCTTGCGGGTCAGGTTCGCCGACTTCACCACGATCACCCGGTCCAGGACGCTGTCCGAGGCGACCGACGTGACCCAGCAGGTGTACCGCACCGCTGCCGACCTCTTCGCCGCGCTGGGCCTGCAACGTGCTCGGATCCGTCTCGTCGGCGTGCGTGTGGAGGGTCTCGTGCCCCGCGCCAGCGTGCACCATCAGATGGTGCTGGGGGAGCGGGAGCACGGCTGGTCCGATGCCGACCGGGCGGTGGACCGAGCATCCTCGCGGTTCGGGAAGGCGGCCGTGCGACCCGCTACCCTGCTGCGAGGGGGACGGCCCTAGCACTGCCAGAGCCGTGGACCCATGGGGGGAGAGGAAAACCGCATGGAGGCACAGGCGGACGGAGGGCCCGACCCACCTCGGGTCTCGATCCCGGGAATGCCGCAGCAGGATCAGGCCGACCTGTTCGCCGGCGTGGCCATGAGCGTGCCTGACGCGGTGGTCGTCTCCGACCGCGACGGCACGATCGTGTGGGCCAACCCGGCGACCGCCGTCCTGTTCGGCTGGTCCGGCGAGGAGCTCGTCGGCCGGGCGTTCACGGTGCTGTTCGCCGGGGAGGGACCCGCTGTCCACGCGGTCCGGGACAGAGTCCTCGGCGGTGAGCAGGTCACACCGATCCGCGCCACGGGGCGACGCCGCGACGGGGAGACCTTCGATGTCACGGTGACCTCCCGCGTACGCCGTGACCCGGCGGGCCGTCTGGTCGGCATCAGCCTGGTCCTGCACGACGTGACGGGGGAGCCCGTCCACCGGCGCGAGCTGACCGAGGCACTGGCCCGGTCGCGTGCACGCTTCGACCAGTCCGCGCTGCCGCAGGCCCTGCTCGACGTCGAGGGCCGGTTCGTCGAGGTCAACGACGCCGCGTGCGCCCTGCTCGGATGGTCCCGCGAGGAGCTCGTGGGCCGCGACTCGGGCGAGCTGATCCACGCTGCCGATCCTGACCTGGTCCGCGTCCAGCTCGTCCGCCTGCTCGACGGGACCGCCCGTTCCGCGAGCTATGAGACTACCGGGCTGACCAGGTCCGGGCGGGAGGTTCCCCTGCAGGTCGACATCACCGCGGTGCTCGACCCGGACGGTCGGCCCTACGAGTTCGCCGCTGTGGCACGCGACCTGCGCGAGCTCCGGGAGGCCGAGCGCCGGCTCACCAGCCAGGAGGCGTTCTTCCGGGCCCTCAACCGCGAGTCCTCCGACGTGACGTTGGTCAGCGACCCGACCGGCAGGCTCCTCTACGCCACTCCGTCCGTGACCCAGGTCCTCGGCTACCAGCCCGACGAGGTGCTGGACGTCGTCGAATCGAGCCTGGCCCGGTCGGGCGACGCCGCCGGTCAGGACGAGCGCCGTCGTCTCCAGGAGATGCCCGGAGCCCGTGACCGGTACACCCTGCGTCTCCAGGACAGAGAGGGAGAGTGGCGCTGGTTCGAGGCGACCGCGACAAACTGTCTCGAGGACCCCGACATCGGCGGGATCGTGGTCCACCTGAGGGAGGTCACCTCGGAGGTCGAGGCGGAGCAGGCGTTGCGCGACTCCGAGGCGAGGTACCGCGCGATCGCGGAGACCGCGCAGGAGGGCATCTTGGCCGTCGCGCCCATGGGCGACATCCTCTTCGCCAACGAGCGGCTCGCCGACATCCTCGGTATCCCGATGGACCAGGTCTACGCACTCGGCGGCCGGGGGATCTTCGCGCCCGACGAGGCTGCCGACGCAGCGCTCCGGCTGGCCTCACGCGGCCGTCAGGCCGGACCCGAGCGGTTCGACTTCCGTTACCAGCACCCGCAGCTCGGCCGCCGGGTTCTGCACGTCTCGGCGAGCTCGCTCCCGGCGGCCGACGGGTCGGTCCTCGGCTCCTTGGCGATGGTCGTCGACGTGACGGAGCAACGGGCGGCAGAGGAGGCGCTGCGGCGGCAGGCGCTCCACGACCCGCTCACCGGACTGCCCAACAGGTTGATGTTCATGGACCGGCTCACCAGGGCCTCGGCCCGGCAGGAGCGGGCCGAGGGGGGCGTGGTCGCGGTGCTCTTCTTGGACCTCGACAACTTCAAGGCCGTCAACGACCTGCACGGCCACGAGGTGGGCGACCGCCTCCTGGTGGAGGTGGCGCGTCGGCTCGGGCAGGCCGTCCGTGTCACCGACACGGTCGCGCGGCTCGGCGGTGACGAGTTCGCGGTGATCTGTGAGGGCGCGGACGCAGCGACCGCGTCCCTGGTGGCCTCGCGCGTGCAGGAGGCGTTCAAGGACCCGGTAGCGGTCGCGGGTGAGCAGTTCCCGGTCGGCATGAGCATCGGGGTCGCGCTTTCGCCGCCGTACTCCGCGGACAGCCTGCTGCGCTACGCCGACTCGGCGATGTACCACGCCAAGGCCACCGCACGCGGAGGGGTCATCGCCTACGGTGACGAGCTCGCCGACGAGGCCACCCGCCGGCTCGGCCTGACCCGCGCCGTGCGCGAGGCCCTCGACGCCGGGGCCCTCTCCGTGGTCCACCAGCCACTCGTCGGGCTCGCCGGGAACGAGGTGGTGGCCTGGCAGGCCCGGGTCCTCTGGAACCACCCGACGTTGGGGCGCATCGAGTCCGAAGAGGTGTCTCGGGCTGCGGACCGTCTGGGCAGGAGCGTCGACCTGGACAGGCTGCTGCTGCGCGCCGCGATCGCGGGTTTCGAGGACCTGCGTCGTCGCGGGGCAGTCGGCGCCCGGACGCCGCTGCAGGTGGAGCTGTCCGCTGGTGCGGGGCGTGCACGTTCTCTCGTGGCAGCCGTCGAGGACGTGCTCGTGAGGACCGGGCTCGACCCTGCCTGCCTGGTGGTCGGGGTCGACGCTCGCGCGCTCGCCCAGGACGCAGGCGGCGCGGAGCTCCTGTCGGGCCGGTTGGCTGAGCTGGGCGTGGGCCTGGTTGCTCGCGGGCTGGGGGGCGAGCCTCGGCTACCCACGGCGGCGGACCTGTCGCGCCTCACGCTCACCGGGCTTGGCATTGACCGTGAGGTCGTGCGGCTCCTCGCCGAGGACGTCGGGGCTCTCGGGTCCGTGCGGGAGCTGGTCGCGCTCGCCCGAGAGCTGGGGGTGCGTTCGTACGCCGACGGTGTGGACGCCCCGGAACAGGTCGCGCTTTTGCAGGAGGCCGGCTGTGACGTGGCAGGGGGAGCGCAATGGCCCGGGCCGGACCACCCCGGTGACGGCGACCGTCCGAGCAACCCCGCGACCTGAGCCGTGGGCCCGGGACCGGGTCGGCCCGGAGACGGGGCAAGCCCCCGGCCGTGGGCGGACCGGGGGCTTGCGAAGGGGCCGACACGGGGGAGTGTCGGGACCGACCAGCAGCCTGGGGGTTGGACTGCCGGAAGGCGGTTCCTCTTGCTGCGTCCCGCCCTCGTCCCTCCCAGCAACGAAGCCGGTGGTGACGCAGTCATGGGGATCATCGGCACCCGAGGGAGCC
>DATHVS010000268.1:0-16346 GCA_035461195.1 Nocardioidaceae bacterium | reverse complement strand
GCGACACCAGGCGTCAGGCGACCATGAAGCTCATCGGGCTCAAGGGCGTCTACGGCCTTCCCGACGGTGTCGCGGCGAAGTTCTCCTCCAACAACGGAAAGCCCCACCAGGGTGGGACGTGCTTCGGTGACTCCGGCGGGCCCATTTTCGTGCAGGGCACCAGGATCATCGTGGCCGTCACGTCCTTCGGCATGGACCCCAACTGCGCCTCCGGCGGCGGGGGGTACCGCCTCGACCAGAGCGACGACCTCGACTGGTTCGCGGATTTCGGGATCACGCCCTGACGGACGAGCCTTTCGCTAGTTCGTCCAGGTGCCGGGCGGGGAGACCTGCCCGGCACCTGCTGTCCGCGGCCGCCGGGTTGTAGGCTTCCGGGTCGGATGCGTTGCCGAACTCGGTGGCGTCGTGCGGGGCGGTAGCTCAGTCGGTTAGAGCAGAGGACTCATAATCCTTGGGTCGTGGGTTCGAGTCCCACCCGCCCTACCAAGCGTTTGTGTCACTTCGGTTGATCCCCGACGGGACGTCGGCTGATGCCGGACACTGTTCCGGTTGATCGGTGACACCTACTTCGGCTGACCCGGGCACTCCCGAGGATGCGGGAGTTGAGTTGTGGTCGAGCAGCGATATCGGGCCGTGCTGGCGGTATCAGTGACGGTCGCATCGTCCGCGGACCTGTCCGCGGGGTCGAGGTGCCACTGCCTTCGGAGTCGGGGATTTGGCGGGCGTTGCTGCGGGCCGGCATGGTCGACCATCAGGCCCGTCACCGCCGCGCCGGGCACTGGCGCAGGTGGGCACGGGCACCGCCGATGGAGCTGTGGCAGATCGACATCGTCGGCGGGTTCCTGCTCGCCGACGGGACACACGCGAAGGCGGTGACCGGGATCGACGAGCACTCGGTTCTGCCTGAGCGCGTTCTTGATGGCTCGTGAGCGGCAGCGTCAGGTGTGCGAGGGGCTGGCGGTGCCGATGCGGGCCTACGGAGTGCCCCAGGAGATCCTCACCGACAACGGCAAGGTGTTCACCGGCCGGTTCAACCAGCCCCTTGTGGAGGTGCTGTTCGACCGGATCTGCCGGGAGAACGAAAATCGAGCATCGGCTGACCCAGCCTCGGTCGCCGACCACGACCGGGAAGATCGAGCGGTTGCATCGCAGCTTGCGTGCGGAGTTCCTGACCGCCGGGTGTTCCCCGACCTGCGGGCCGCGCAGCGTGAGCTCAACGACGGGGTGCAGGACCACACCAACGAGCGGCCGCACCAGGCCTGTGGCAGGCAACCGCCGGGCATGCGGTTCGGGCAACTACCCGAGGGTGCTACGGCAAGTCCCGCGGGCGTTGAGCTGAGTGCCCTGGCCCAGGACCGCACCGGGCAGGGCTGGGTCCCCCGGCGGGTCGCCAGCAACGGGGTGATCTCGGTCAGCGGCCAGCAGATCTCGATCGGCGTGCAGCGGTCTGGCGCACGGGTCGACGTCAACGTACGCGCCGGGCTCCTGCTGGTCTGGCCCGGCGCCGAAACTCCTCAAGACCGTGAAACGCACCAGTCTGAGATGCCCGCTTCTGGCGGACCTTGCCGTGCCAGACCGACGGTCAGTCCGCACCGCCCGACCTGACATGTCGTGCTCGGGACGGCTTCGCGCGAGAGGGACGCCATGACGGCACGCGGGTCGACGGCATCAACGGGACGAACAGCCACAGCGGGCCAGGAAACCTTCCCAGCGCCCTGAACGGACCCCAGGACCTCTCTAGAATCATGGTCGATGCCCGCATCGCGACCTCCTCCAGGCGACTCGTCTCCGGTAGAACCTCCCACCGGAGCGAAGGTGGTCGCGTCGGGGAAATCCCTCATCCATCCGGGCATGGTGGTGGGCCGCGACTCTGAGCTGGCGGCCATGGATCGGCTCCTGTCCGAAGCCAGAGCCGGGGCTTCCGGATCTCTTCTGGTCGTGGGCGAGCCCGGGATCGGCAAGAGCACCCTCCTGGAGTCGGCGCGCTCGCGGGCCCCCGACTTCACATGCTTGTCGGTCCACGGCATCGACGCAGAGGCTGTCCTCGGTCACGCTGGGCTGCTCGAGCTGGTCACCCCGGTCCGTCCCCTGCTGGACGAGTTGCCGCCTTCCCAGGCTGAGGCGCTGCGCGCAGCGTTTGGCTGGGCAGCTCCTACTGCGCCGGCAGACCGGTTCCTCGTGGCGGCAGCGACGCTCTCGCTGGTTGCGGCGGCGGCGGAGCGCGCGCCGATCCTCGTGGTCGTCGACGACCTGCAGTGGTTGGACCGCGAGTCCGCGGCAGCCATCCTGTTCGCTGCCAGGCGGCTGGGACCGGACGCCGCGGCCTTCCTGTTCTCGGCGCGTTCGGGGTCGCTCCCTCCGGAACTGGCACAGGGCATTCCGGTGCTCACCCTTGGCGGACTGTCGCCTGCAGCAGCGTCCCGTCTCGTGCCTGCGCCGGCGACCGGCGCCGTGGTGGAGCAGCTCGTCGCCGGCACCAGGGGAAACCCGCTTGCGCTGCTGGAAGTCTCACAACGGCTCAGCCAGGCCCAGTGGGTAGGCGCTGCTCCGTTGCCCGACCCGCTGCCGCTCGGCGATCGGCTCCTGGCCTACTACGAGACGCTCCTTGCCTCGATGTCCGCCGACGCCCGGTTGGCTGCGCTGCTCTTCGCGCTCGCGCAGGGAGTGGAGCTGGGCGTGGTGACGGCCGCCCTCTCCGCCGGTGGTGTCGACGCCGCCACTGCGCTGGACGAGGCCCGCAGCCACGATGTGCTGGTGCTCGACGACCGCGGGGTGCGCTTTCGGCACCCGCTCCTGCGGACCGCGGTCCTGCGGCGTGCGACGCTCGTCGAGCAGCGGGAGGCGCATCGGGCACTCGCCGACCAGCTGTCACCTGGGAGCTCGGAGAGGGCCTGGCACCTGGCTGAGAGCCGCGTGGGTTCCGACGACGACCTCGCGGACGAGCTGGTCCGCGTGGCGGCGGTGGACCGACAGCGGCTGGGGTTCGCCGCCGCCTCGGCTGCACTCGAACGGGCAGCCCAGCTCAGTGGCAGCAGTGACCTGGCCGCGGAACGCGTCGCCGCAGCGGCCGAGGACTCCTTTCTCGCCGGGGACGTGGCGCGTACCCGCGCCTTGGTCGACCGGGTGCTGAGCGGCCCTGCCCCGGCGCAGGCACGAGGACGGGCGCTGTTCACCATCGGGATGCTCGAGCAGTACGCCGGGTCTGTACCCGAGTCCGTTCGCCACCTGGCCGCGGCGTGCAACGTGCTGACCGGACTCCCGCTCGTGCGCGCCCTGAACGAGCTGGCCCTGGCACGATTTCGACTCAACCAGCTCGCCGCCATCGCAGAGTGTGCCGATCGGATCGACGCCCGGGCCGACCGTTCGAACCCCGAGCAGCGGCTGCTCGCCAGCTTCACGGTGGGCTTGTCCCTGATACTTCGGGGCGACCCGGAAGCCGGCCTCGAGCAGCTGGCAGACGTCCAGGTTCTCGCCCTCTCGGAGGACCTCAGGCACGAGCCCCGGGCACTCCTGCTCCTCGCGCTCTCCTACGGCTTCAGTGGCGGCGTCGGTGATGGCATGACGGAAGCATCTGCGAGGGTCGAGGGAGTACGCCGGCGCGGCGCCGTCGGCATCCTGGTCCCGATCCTGGCCATTCGCGCAGCAGGCCGGGCCTGGCTGGGTGACCATGTGGGGGCCTTCGCCGACGCGGGCGAAGCGGCCGAGCTCGCCCGAGGGCTCGGCTACGTTGCGGACGCCGCCGTTGCTGTAGAGATGCTCGCATGGCAGTTGGCTGCTCGGGGCCTTCATGACGAGGCGAGCGACGCCCTCGCCGAGGCGCACGCGCTCATCGCCCGCGCCGGCACCACGAATGTCGCGGCACACTACGCGCTCACGGTGGCGTTCTGCGCCCTGTGCCGAGGTGATCTCGCACAGATGGCCGACCTCCTCGAGGCTCGGCTCGTCGCCGACGGTGGTTCGGGTGCCCTCGGAGAGCCACTGGGTGTGGCACCGCTCCTCGTCGAGGCCTACGCAGGTCTGGGGCGCATCGACGAGGCGTCCACGCTGACCACTCGGTACGCCGAGGCGACGAGCTCGTCCGCACCACCCCGGACGGCCGCGCTCGTCGCCCGCTGCCAGGCTATGGTCGCAATCCGTCCCCAGGACGCGTTCGCCGCTTTCGAGGCCGCGCTCGCCGCTCACGCCGCCGCCCTGGACGGATTCGAGACGGCCCGCACCCGCATGTTGTTCGGCGCCAGGCTCCGGCGGCAGGGACAACGCGTCGCAGCACGTGAGCAGCTCCGCCGGGCGCTGGACGTCTTCACCGAGATGGAGCTCACCCAGTGGGCCCGCCTGGCGGCCCAGGAGCTCTCCGCGACAGGGGCCCGGGCCCGGCCGCGACGTGACCTCGCCGAGGAGCCCCTCACCTCCCAGGAGACCCGGGTTGCGCTCCTCGCGGCTGAGGGCAAGTCGAACAAGGAGATCGCCGCAGCCCTCTTCCTGAGCCCGAAGACGATCGAGCACCACCTGGGAAGCGTCTTCCGCAAACGCGGGTTCAGATCGCGCAGTGAGCTTGCCGGTGCCTTCGCGCGGCACTCTGACGCGAGGCCAGAACCTAGGTCGTAATCCCTGGGTCGGCGGCGTCACGTAGGTTCGGTGCATGGTCCCGACGTACACGTTGAACGACGGCCAGGTCATCCCCGCTCTCGGGTTCGGGACGTACCCGTTGCGCGGGGTGAAGGGCGTTGCCGCTGTCGAGAGCGCCATCGAGGTGGGATACCGCCTCCTCGACACCGCCGTGAACTACGAGAACGAAGGGGAGGTCGGCGAGGCGATCCGCCGCTCCGGCGTACCCCGTGCGGAGCTCTTCGTCACCAGCAAGCTCCCCGGCCGACACCACGGTTACGACGATGCGGTCGCCAGCACCCGCGCGTCCTTGGAGCGACTGGGCCTCGACCACCTCGACCTGCACCTCATCCACTGGCCCAACCCGAGCGTCGGGAAGTACGTCGATGCCTGGCGCGCTCTGGTCGACCTCCAGAGGCAGGGGCTCGTCCGGTCGATCGGCGTCTCCAACTTCGCCGAGGCGCACCTGGCCAGGATCATCGACGCCACCGGAGTGAGGCCGGCGGTCAATCAGATCGAGCTGCACCCCTACTTCCCTCAACGACAGATGCGGCTGGTCCACGAGGAGCTCGGCATACGCACGGAGTCCTGGAGCCCGCTGGGCAAGCGCCAGGCGCCGTTCGGCGAGCCCCCCGTCGCGGAGGCCGCCGAGACCCACGGCGTCACCCCCGCCCAGGTGGTCCTCCGCTGGCAGCACCAGCTCGGCTGCATCCCGATCCCCAAGTCGGCAACCCGAGAGCGTCAGCTCGAGAACCTGGACGTCTTCGGCTTCGAGCTCTCCTCCGGGGAGGTGAACGCGATCACCGCGCTGGCTCGTGAGGACGGGCGGCTGTTCGGCGGTGACCCCGACCGCCACGAGGAGATGTGACGCATCGGGCCGGGCTTGGTGGCCTGCGGGACACTGGGCAGGGATGACTCACGACGACAAGCCGCGTATCGAGCTCAACTGGATCCAGGCGACGGCGGCCCCTCTCGCGGCGGTGACCTCAGCCGTCCTGCTGTCCACGTTCGGTGTGGCGGGCACCCTGATCGGCGCCGCTCTGGGAAGCTTAGCCCTGACCATCGGCAACGCCGTGTACTCGTACTCCATCAAGGCGACCAGGCACCGGGTCGCCGCCGCTCAGACGGTGGCCGCTGCTCGGATCGGTCTCGCACAGAGCCGGGTGGATGAGATATCGGCCGAGGGGGACGCAGACACAGCGGGTGGTGCCGACAAGACCGCGCACGATCTCGCCGAGACGCGAGAGGACCTGGATCGGGCCCAGGCGGTGCTCGAGGATGCCGACCCCGATCCGGCCCCCGGCGGATGGCGGAGCACACTCGTGGCGCTGCCGTGGAAGCGGATCGCGCTCCTCTCTACTGCGATCTTCCTCGCGGCGATGCTGATCATCGTCGCCTTCGAGCTCACCACCGGGCGAGCCCTGTCGTCCTACACCGGGTCGGATGACCGGCGTACCTCCATCCCCGGCTGGGGCGACCGCAGCGAGACCGACCAGGACCCTGTCCCTCAGGACGAGGACGGTCCCGCGGACGGGGCACCGGGGGGTTCGGGCGAGGAGGACCTGCTGCCGCCCACCGATGACGAGCCCACCCCGGGCACGAGGGCTCCGACGCGGACCGCTGAGCCGAGCCCCACCCCCACCGCCACGCCGGAACCTGTGGAACCGACCCCCGAGTCGGTTGAGACCGCCCCCGCGGAGCCCGCGCCGACCCAGTGAGCGGGGAACGCCGAGCTCCGGTCGCTCCGCAGCCCTGTCGTCCAGGTTCGGCACTCTGAAGTCTTGATGCACTCAAGAAAAAGGAGAATACTGCCAGCGTGCCCACGACCTCCGACTTCGAGCGAATGCTGCGTGGAGCCGCACTGCGCGTGACCCGGCCGCGGTTGGCGGTGCTCGGCGCGGTGCACGCGCACCCGCACGCAGACACCGAGTCGATCCTGGGTGCCGTGCGTAGGGAGCTCCCCGAGGTTTCCCATCAAGCGGTGTACGACGTGCTGCGCGCGCTGACCGACGCGAGCCTGGTACGCCGCATCCAGCCGGCCGGGTCGGTGGCTCGCTACGAGTCGCGGGTCGGGGACAACCACCACCATGCCGTGTGCCGGTCGTGCGGCGCCATCTCCGACATCGACTGTGCCGTCGGCGACGCGCCGTGCCTGACCGCGTCCAACGACCAGGGATTCATGATCGACGAGGCCGAGGTGACCTACTGGGGCATGTGCCCCGAGTGCGCCTCCGCGCCGGCGAGCCAGAGCTGAACACCCATCACCCAACCAGGAGAGTGACCGCTGTGTCCGAGAGCGAGAACCCAGTCATCCCGTCGCCGGAGCCGAGTGGTGCCCACCGGCCCAGGTCGAACCGGGACTGGTGGCCCAACCAGCTGAACCTGCAGGTCCTGCACCAGCACTCACCCAAGTCCACCCCGATGAAGGAGGACTTCAGCTACGCCGAGGCGTTCCAGAGCCTCGACGTGGAGGGTCTCAGACAAGATCTCATCGAGCTGATGACCACATCGCAGGACTGGTGGCCCGCCGACTACGGCCACTACGGCCCGCTGTTCATCCGGATGAGCTGGCACTCGGCCGGCACGTATCGGATCGAGGACGGCCGCGGTGGCGGCGGCGACGGCTCGCAGCGGTTTGCGCCGCTGAACAGCTGGCCCGACAACGTGAATCTCGACAAGGCCCGCCGGCTGCTGTGGCCGATCAAGAAGAAGTACGGCGACAAGATCTCCTGGGCCGACCTGATCGTCTACGCCGGCCACGTCGCGCTGGAGTCGATGGGCTTCGAGACCTTCGGGTTCGCCTTCGGGCGGGAGGACATCTTCGAGCCCGAGGAGATCTTCTGGGGCCCCGAGGACAGCTGGCTCGGCGACGAGCGTTACAGCGGTGACCGGGAGCTCTCCGCCCCCCTCGGTGCGGTGCAGATGGGCCTGATCTATGTCAACCCCGAGGGCCCCAACGGCAACCCGGACCCGCTCGCCTCCGCGCGTGACATCCGCGAGACGTTCCGCCGGATGGCGATGAACGATGAGGAGACCGTGGCGCTGATCGCCGGCGGTCACACCTTCGGCAAGACCCACGGCAACGCGCCGGCGGACGCGGTCGGCCCCGAGCCGGAGGCCGCCCCCATCGAGGAGATGGGCCTGGGCTGGAAGTCGAGCCACGGCACCGGCAAGGGCGACGACACCATCACCTCGGGTCTGGAGGTGACCTGGACCTACCACCCCACCCGCTGGGACAACGAGTTCTTCCACATCCTCTACGCCTACGACTGGGAGCTCATGGAGTCCCCGGCCGGCGCCAAGCAGTGGCGGCCGAAGAACGGCGCCGGGTCCGACATGGTGCCGGGCGCCCACGACCCGTCGAAGCGTCGCGAGCCGCGGATGCTCACCTCCGACCTCGCGCTGCGGTTCGACCCGGAGTACGACAAGATCTCGCGCCGGTTCCTGGAGAACCCCGAGGAGTTTCGCCTCGCCTTCGCCAAGGCCTGGTACAAGCTGCTCCACCGCGACATGGGCCCGGTCACGCGCTACCTCGGTCCGTGGGTCCCCGAGCCGCAGATCTGGCAGGACCCGGTCCCGCCGGTCGACCACGAGCTCGTCGACGACGCGGACGTCGCCTCTCTCAAGAGCAAGCTCCTCGAGTCCGGCCTGTCCGTCGCGCAGCTGGCCGCCACCGCCTGGGGCTCGGCGTCGACCTACCGCGACACCGACAAGCGCGGCGGCGCCAACGGCGCCCGGATCCGCCTCGAGCCGCAGCGCAGCTGGGAGGTCAACGAGCCCGCCGAGCTGGCGAACGTGCTGCAGACCCTCGAGCGGGTCCAGCGGGAGTTCAACGATGCCCAGTCCGGCGACAAGCGGATCTCACTGGCGGACCTGATCGTCCTCGGCGGTTGCGCCGCGGTCGAGCAGGCGGCCCGCAACGCCGGGTACGACGTCACCGTCCCGTTCTCCCCGGGCCGCACCGACGCCACCGAGGGGCAGACCGACACCGAGTCGTTCACCGTCCTCGAGCCGCGGGCCGACGGCTTCCGCAACTACCTCCGCGCAGGCGAGAAGTTGGCGCCGGAGACCCTGCTCCTCGACCGCGCCAACCTGCTGCGTCTGACGGCCCCCGAGATGTCGGTGCTCGTCGCCGGCATGCGGGCGCTGAACGCCAACGTCGGTCGGGCCCAGCACGGGGTGTTCACCGACCGGCCGGAGACGCTGACCAACGACTTCTTCGCGAACCTGCTCGACATGGGTGTGGAGTGGAAGGGGTCCACGTCGGCGGAGAACGTCTACGAGGCTCACGACCGGGAGACCGGCGAGGTGCGGTGGACCGCGACCGCGGTCGACCTCGTCTTCGGTGCGAACTCCCAGCTGCGGGCGATCGCCGAGGTCTACGGCGCCGACGAGGCTCAGGAGAAGTTCGTGCACGACTTCGTGGCGGCCTGGGACAAGGTCATGAACCTGGACCGGTTCGACCTCGTCTGATGGGACAGGGCCCCGGTCACCGTGGTGGTGACCGGGGCCCTTGCTCTCGCCGCGGTCGTCCTGGCCGTGACGGTGCTCGCCCTGGTCTCGCAGTGGTCGGCCTGCTCGTGGCCCACGTGACCGCGAGCCCCTCCCTGCCACTCACGGACGGCCTTGTGGAGAAGATGGGCCCATGAGTACGACGGCCCGCCGACGTCCCCGCGCACTCCTCGTGGCGGGCACCACCTCCGACGCCGGCAAGAGCGTCCTCACGACCGGCCTCTGTCGCGCGTTGCGGCGCAGGGGGCTCCGGGTGGCGCCGTACAAGGCGCAGAACATGTCGAACAACTCGATGGTGACCGTCGACTGGGCCGAGATCGGTAGAGCCCAGTGGGTGCAGGCGATCGCGGCGGGCGCCGATCCCGAGGCCGCCATGAACCCGGTTCTGCTGAAGCCTGGCAGCGACCGGCGCAGCCACGTGGTCGTGATGGGGAAGCCGCACGGGCAGCTGGAGGCAGGTGAGTTCGCCGGAGGCCGCACCGAGCTCTCGCGTGCTGCGTTCGCCGCCTTCGACGACCTGGCCGCGCGCTACGACGTCGTCGTGTGCGAGGGCGCGGGCAGCCCGGCCGAGATCAATCTGCGCCGTCACGACTACGTGAACATGGGGCTGGCCCGGCACGGCCGGATTCCCACCGTTGTCGTCGGGGACATCGACCGGGGCGGGGTGTTCGCGGCCATGCACGGCACCCTCGCACTGCTCGACCGGGCCGACCAGGCACTCGTCAGCGGCTTCGTGGTCAACAAGTTCCGCGGCGACGTCGACCTGCTCCGGCCAGGCCTGCGGACGCTCGAGGAGCTCACCGCCCGACCGGTGCTCGGCGTGCTCCCGTGGCAGAGCGACCTCTGGCTCGACTCCGAGGACGCCCTCGCGCTGGAGTCTCGGCCGAAGCACGAACCCTCCTCGACCGGCGCGCGACTGCGGATCGCCGTCGTCGTGCTGCCGCGCGTGAGCAACTTCACCGACGTCGACGCGCTGTGTCTCGAGCCCGGGGCGGAGGTGACCTTCGTCCGCGACCGGCGCGGGCTCGACGACGTGGACGTGGTGGTGCTGCCCGGCACCCGGTCCACCCTGGACGACCTGGCCTGGCTGCGCGGCCGCGGTCTTGCCGAGGCGGTCGTCTCGCATGCGACACGCGGTGGTGTCGTCCTCGGCATCTGCGGGGGGTTCCAGATGCTCGGCCGGTCGGTGGAGGATCCCGACGGTGTCGAGGGACCGCCCGGCGCAAGCGTCCCGGGTCTCGGGCTTCTCGACGTGCGCACCCGGTTCGAGCGCGACAAGGTGCTGCGACTCCCGCGCGGGGTCACGCTGGGGGTGCACGCCGACGGCTACGAGATCCACCACGGTCGGGTCACGGTGGGGGACGCGACACCCTTCCTCGGCGGTGCCAGGTCCGGCGCCGTGTTCGGCACCATGTGGCACGGCAGCCTCGAGGGCGATGCCTTGCGCCGCGCGTGGCTGGCCGAGGCGGCGGCGCTGTGCGGGCTGGAGGGGTTCGTGCCTGGGACCGCGAGCTTTGCCAACGCCCGGCAACGACGCATCGACGACCTCGCCGACGCGGTGGAGGAGCACCTGGACCTCGAACGCGTCATGACGCTGATCGAGCAGGGTGCCCCACCGGGACTGCCTCACGTGACAGGAGGACTGGCATGAGGGTGCTCGTCCTGGGTGGCACCGGTGGCGCACGCGAGCTTGCCCGGATGGTCCGTCGAGCCCGGCGCGGAGCGGTGGCAGCACCGGGTCGAGGTGTGCCTGGTCGGCACCGACCAGCCGGGCGATCCGGGGGCGTGAGGTATGTCTGCGGCGACGGGTCGCCGCAGGTTGGGTCATGGACACCTACTTGCTTCGTCGGCCATGGGGTAGCCTGATTAGGCAAGCCTTACCTATCTGGGGGTCTCTTGTGATCGTCTGCCACTGCGGGGTCGTCAACGACCGCGCCGTTTCCGATGCGATCCGGTCCGGTGCGCGGACACTTTCCGGGGTGTGCAAGTCGACCGGCGCCGGCCAGAACTGTGGCACCTGCGTGTTCTCGATCAAGCGACTGCTGTGCGAGCATGAGCCCACCGTTGCCCCCTCGTTGCCGGAGGTCGAAGTTGCAGCCAGTTAGCCCTCGCGTGGTGGAGCTGCTCAACGACGCTCTCACCTTCGAGCTCACCGTCACCAACACCTACTTCCTGCACGCCCGGATGCTGGACAGCTGGGGGTTCGCTCGGCTCGGCAAGGTCTTCTACGACCTGTCTATCGACGAGATGAGGGATGCCGACGACCTGATCAACCGGATCCTCTTCTTCGACGGTCACCCGAACGTCCAGCGACTCGGCGCGATCCAGGTCGGGGAGGACGCCGAGGAGATGCTCCGTCTGGCCTTCGACAGTGAGAAGGCGGCCGTGGCGCAGTTCAACGCCGGCGCGCAGGAGTGCCACGACCTCGGTGACCACGGCACCGCCGCGGTGTTCGAGGAGATGGTGCGCGACGAGGAGAAGCACGCAGACTGGTTCGAGAGTCAGCTCGACGCCATCGAGCGCGTCGGCATCGGCCAGTACCTCGCCCAGCAGATCGACGCCTCCGGTCCCTCCGACTAGCCACGGGCCAGGAGGGTTGCCCTCCTGGCCCGTGCGCGTCGCGTGGTGCTCGGTGTCAGAGCAGCAGGATGAGCAGCACGATGACGGCGATGACGAGCGCGGCGATGGCGATAACGCGAGTGTTCATGTCTGTCACTCCTCTCCGGGCCGGTGGCCTTTTCCGGCAGTGTCGCAGAAACCGGCTCAGGGAGCCCGCGCCACGCGCGGGCTTGGTTCAGACGGGTTGGTCCTCGAGAGTGGCGAACCACACGGTCCGTTTCTCCCACTCGCCCGGCCCCAGCCTCCTGCCCGAACACGCGACGATCGCGAGCTGGTGCGGTCCATCCGTGGCGTAGTAGCGAGGTAGTCCGTCAGCCGCCATCACCTCGACCCGCTCGCTGACCCGGTAGCAGAGCCTGGCGCCCGAGCCCTGGACCACGATCCGGTCCCCCTTCCGGAGGCCGATCAGGAGGTCGTTGCCCAGGGCGGTGCCGTCCGGCCAGGTGTGTGCGTTGAGGAGCGCGTTTCCGCGAGGGTCGCCGGGTCGGATGCCCTGCTCGCGGTCCCAGGCGAAGGCTGCCTTCCCCTCCCCGCTGAGCGGGGGTACGCCGGGGATGCCGTTCGCGTCTCGGGGAGGCGAGAGGACGGGCGCGCGCTGGGCCACGCCCGGGATCGTGATCGAGGTGGGCTGCACAGGCCGACCCTCGTCGTCACACATCCCACGCCGGGTCGGAGACGGTGAGGGGGTGAGTGTGCGGGAGGGCTCCTGCACCATGCCGGCCACGGGGTCGTCGTCGACGGAGGTGGAGGCCACGGGCTCCTCGACGGTGCTGCAGCCTGCTGCGCCCACCAGGAACGCAGCGGCGACGACGGCGATCCGCAGCCTGGCCCGGCTCCTCATCACCCTCACCCCCGGCTCGTCGGTGCGTTCCCAACGCCGACGCTACCTCCCGCCACGGCACCCCCCGCGAGATGGTGCTGAGCGCGGCGGAGAGCCCACCGGCTTCACCAGCTGGACTTGGTCACCCCGGGCAGCTCGCCGCGGTGAGCCAGGGTGCGGACGTTCACCCGGGAGAGCCCGAACTTGCGGAGGTGGCCTCGCGGTCTGCCGTCGACCTGGTCGCGGTTACGCAGGCGAGTCGGGCTTGCGTCCCGGGGGAGGCGGCCCAGTGCGCGGACGGCCTGCATGCGCTCCTCCTGCGACAGCGCGGGGTCCAGGGCGGCTGCCTTCAGGACTGTCCGTCTCTCGGCGTACCTCGCGACCGTCTCCGCGCGCTGCCGGTTCTTCGCGATCTTGGACTTCTTGGCCACTCATCGCTCCTCTCGGAAGTCGACGTGCCGGCGGACCTTTGGGTCGTACTTGCGCACGGTGAGTCGGTCGGGGTCGTTCCTGCGGTTCTTGCGGGTCACGTACGTGTAGCCCGTCCCGGCCGTCGAGCGGAGCTTGATGATCGGGCGGACGTCGTTGCCTCTCCTCGCCATCAGAGCCGCTCCCCGTCGCGCAGCAGTTCGGCCACGATCGCGTCGATGCCGCGGGCGTCGACCGTCTTGATGCCACGGGTCGACAGTCGGAGCGTGACGGTCCGGTTCAGGCTCGGGACCCAGTAGCGCTTGTGCTGGATGTTGACGTCGAACCGGCGTCTGGTGCGCCGGTGCGAGTGCGACACGTTGTTGCCGAATCCCGGCTTCCGACCGGTGACCTGACAGGTGCGAGCCATGAGCTCTCCTTCTCGGGTTGACTACAGGCGAACTTATTGGGAATGATTCTCATTCGCAACTCGTTCTGCCCCCAACAGAGGAGAGCCGTGTCAACGAACCTTCGACTTCCCGTCGTCGTCCTGAGCGGGGTCCGCAAGGACGAGCAGGACCTCGCCGCGCTGAGCGTCGCGTGCTCGCTGCCCGAGCCGGTCGTCCTCCGACACGAGCTCCACGTCACCGAGGGGTATCTGCGCCGCGTGGTGTCCGACACGGCCGGCGTCGTGGAGGATGTCTCCATCCCGCTCGAGCACGCGTGCCTGACGTGCGCCCTGCGCTACGAGATCGTCCCGAGCCTGGTCCGGCTGGCCAAGGACAACGCCTGGTCGTCGGTGCTGCTCAACCTGCCCACCGCAGCGGAGCCACTGCCACTCGTGCGCGCGATCCAGCACACCGTCGTGGACGGCCGCCCGGTATCGGACTGGCTCGACGTGCGCTCGGTGATCGCCGCCTTCGAGCCGGAACGACTTCTCGACGACATCTTCGGCGACGCCCTCCTGGAGGAGCAGGACGCCGACCGCCACCCGGGCGACCGGCGCGCGGTCGGAGAGGTGCTGGCCCAACAGCTCGAGTACGCCGACCTGCTGGTCGCCGCGGGTGGTGGTCTCTGCCCGGCCGGCTCGACGCTGCTCGAGGAGCTGCGCCGCCCCGACAGCCTTGTCGTGAAGGACATGGCCGGCATCAGGGCCGAGGACCTCCTGGAGCGCTCGAGGTCGCAGGAGCAGGCAGATCGCTTCGTGGACCCGACAACACGCTCGCCCCAGCGTGACGTCCGCCCCAGCGGCGCAGAGATCGTGGACGTCTCGCACGACAGCAGCTCGGAGATCTGGACGCTCCTCGTCGACACCTGGCGTCCCTTCCACCCGGGAAGGCTGATGGAGCGGATCGAGGCCATCGGCGGGGACGGTATGCGAGGACGCGGGTGCTTCTGGCTGCCGAGCAGGCCGAACGCCGTGGCCGTGTGGGACGGCGCCGGCGGCCAGCTGAGCATCGGCACCAGCGGCACCTGGGAGGGTCGCACGCCGCGAACCCGTCTGGTCATCACCGGCGTGGGCGATGGAAAGGCTCGTGTCGCCGGGGCGGTGGAGAAGGCGCTGATGACGGAGGCCGAGCTCGCCGTGGGGCTGCACAGCTGGCTGCGGGTCGACGACGGGTTCGACCCGTGGCTGGGTGACTACTCCGAGGTCGCCTGAACGCCCCCACGCAGGAGAGGAAGAGACATGCAGGCAGGCATACACCCGAGGTACCACCACGTCGTGTTCCAGGACCGCTCAACCGGTGACGCGTTCCTGACGCGGTCCACCATGACCTCCGAGGAGAAGGTCACATGGGAGGACGGCAAGACCTACCCACTGGTCCGCGTGGACGTCTCCCGGTACTCCCACCCGTTCTGGACCGGACGCGGTCGAGTGGTCGACACCGAGGGACGTGTCGAGGCGTTCCGCCGGCGCTACGGCAGGGGAGTAGTGCGCTGACGGCAGTTCCCCGACGACGGACCGCGCTCGTCCCGGTGAATCGTCGAGGATCGGTCAGTGCAGGAACCTCAGGCCGACCACACAGGCCACCACGCCCGCCACGAGGAGCAGGCGGACGACCGAGACCGGCTCGGCACCGGTCAGCATCCCGTAGACGACGGTGAGGGTGGCGCCGATGCCCACCCACACGGCGTAGGACGTGCCGACCGGCAGGGAGCGCATGGCGTAGGCGAGACCCGCCATGCTCGCAGCAAGCGCGACCACGAAGGTGATGGAGGGCGTGAGGCGGGTGAGCCCGTCTGAGCGATGCAGCGCGGTCGCCCAGACCGCCTCGAGCACACCGGACAGGACCAGCACGAGCCAGGGCATGGGATCTCCTCCGGCGCCGTCTTGTCGCACTCCGGGTACGGCACCCCTCGTCCGGGAGCCGGTCTCGGCTCTGCGTCCAGCCTGCCAAAGGCGAGGGGCAGGCGGCAAAGAAAGGGTGGTGGACCCTCCGAGCCCCGCACCCGGAGGGCCTGCCATCGGCCCCAGCACGAGTGGGGCCGATCACCCCGCGCCTCCCACCATGCACCCGCAAGGCCATGAGGTCCATCGTCATCTGGACCATTTCGCCGGGGTCGTGCACGTCTTCGCAGTGCACGAACACGCACCGTCGTTCTGGTCGCACATCGATCCCCGGCACCGTTGAATGGGGCTGGAGGACGGATCGTGCGGAGGTGCGGTCCGCGGGCAGAGGGGGCGGCCATGAGCCAGGTACCACCGCAGCGGGCGAGCGCGGCGCTCACGCTCGACCCCGAGGACCTCATCGGAAGGCTCAGCGAGGACCTCGAGCACACGATCTCCTTCGCCGAGGAGTGCCGGTGGAGGTTTCCCGAGCTCAGCGCCGAGGCCGACCAGCTCGCCGCCGGCGCCATGGCCCTGTTCGGCAAGACCATGCGCTCGATGCGTGCCGCCGGAGGGCAGTGAGGGGCTGAGCCCACCCTGATCCAGCCCTGAGCCCGCCGGGACCCCGCGGGCCAGGTGCTCGGGCCCGTCGCCGGAGACCTCCTCGGTTGGGTACCTTGGGGGTGACCGACCCCGCACCAGAAGGACAGGGCCCGACCCCTCCCATGGAAGACTCGCAACAACCCATGCGTCACCGCGACCTCGGCGGTGACGCGCCATGACCGAGATTCTCCTGCTCGCGCTCTCCCTGGGCCTGGTCCTGGCCTGTGGCGTGTTCGTGGCCGCGGAGTTCAGCTTCGTCACCGTCGACCGTTCGACGGTCGAGCGAGCCGCCGCGCAGGGCAGCCGCGCGGCGCAAGGCGTCCAGTCGGGGCTTCGCTCCCTGTCGACCCAGCTCTCCGGCGCCCAGGTCGGGATCACCGTCACGAACCTCGCGATCGGCTTCCTCGCCGAGCCCGCCATCGCCCGCATCATCGACGGCCCGCTCGAGTC
>DATHVS010000267.1:0-9826 GCA_035461195.1 Nocardioidaceae bacterium | reverse complement strand
CAGCCACGTCACCGGCATCAAGTCCCCGACCGGCGCCGAGGCCGAGGGTTGGCTGATCACGGTCGGCGGCACCCCCAAGGAGCTCATGGCGCACAGCCCCGAGTTCACCTATGCCAAGCTGCTCGCCGCCGCCGAGACGGCACGGAAGCTGGGCGCGCAGGTGATGGGTCTCGGCGCGTTCACCAAGGTGGTGGGTGACGCCGGCGTCACCGTCGCGCGGCAGGCATCGTTGCCGATCACGACCGGGAACAGCTACAGCGCGTCGGGCGCCCTGTGGGCGGCGCACGACGCACTGGAGCGTCTCGACCTCGTCGAGCGCGACGACCAGGGGCGTTTGAAGGGCAAGGCCATGGTCGTCGGTGCCACCGGCGCCATCGGATCGGTGTGCGCGCGGCTGCTGGCCCTGGCGAGCGACGAGCTCTGGCTGGTCTCTCCCGAGTCCGCCAAGCTGCTGGCGCTCAAGCACGACATCGAGCGGGGTGAGCCTCGCGCGAAGATCCACATCGCGGCGACGCCCGGCGTGCACCTGCCCGACATGGACCTCATCGTGACGGCGACCTCGGGGGCCGGCAAACGGGTCCTCGACATCATGGCCGTGAAGCCGGGCTGCGTGATCACCGACGTGGCGCGTCCGCTGGACCTGTCGGCGGAGGACGTGGCAAAGCGGCCCGACGTGCTGGTGGTCGAGTCCGGGGAGGTCGAGCTCCCTGGCGAGGTCCGGATGCGTGACATCGGTCTCCCACCGGGTGTCGTCTATGCGTGCATGGCCGAGACGGTCGTCCTGGCCCTCGAGGGCCGTTACGAGACCTACACGGTCGGTCGCAACATCGAGTGGGAGAAGGTCAAGGAGATCTACCAGCTCGGTCTCAAGCACGGAATGCGGCTCGCGGCCATCTCTGGGGTCAACGGTGTCTTCACCGAGGAGGACATCGACCGGGTGCGTGAGCTCGCGCTCGCGCACCGGGAGGCTCACGCACGACCTGCCCCGGCGTGATCTCGATGTCCCGGCGTTCCTGACGAGGGGTTCGTGCTGCTGCCTCACCCGTCTGCTCTGAACCACTCTGGCACGAGGGCGCCGAGAGCGTCCCGGATCGACTTCGGCGGCGTGAGCTGCCGCTGCCCGAAGGCCTTGAGGAGGTCGTAGGTGCTCCCGAGACCCTCGGACGGCGGGGAGATCTCGTACTCCACCACCCCTGGCTCGCGAGAGACCGCTCGCACGTCGGCTCCGACACGCTGCAGCAACCTGATGGTCGCGTCGTTGTCGGCCGAGACGAGGGCGGTGAACCGAAGGACACCCTCCTGACGGGCTCGGTCGATGAGTCTGCTCAACAGCTCGGTCCCCAGGCCGCGCCTCTGCCACTCGTCGACGACGGTGACCGCAACCTCCGCGGCCTCCGGGTCTTCGGCGTGCCTGATGTAGCGGGCGACGCCGAGGCCTCGCCCGTCGGTCTCGTCCAGAGCCCCGAGGGCCTCGTGGTCGTGGTGGTCCACCTCGGTGAAGTAGCGCAGCTCCGTCGTGGTCAGGCGCTCCTTGGCTGACAGGAACCGCAGCCGTCGTGACTCCTCGCTCAGCCGGGCGAAACCGTCTGCGAGGAGGTCGGCGTCAGTGCGGTGTACCTGGCGGACCAGGACCACCACCCCGTCTCGGAGAGTGACCCGCTCGCCCTTCACCGTGCTGCCCACGTCGACCTCACGAAGCAACCTCCTCGAGCAGCCGGGTCCGCACCTGCCGACGCAGCACCTTGCCGATCATCGACAGCGGCAGCTCGTCCACGGCGACCAGCTTCCGCGGCACCTTGTACGCCGCCAGCCTCTCCTTGCAGAACGCTCGGATCTCGTCCACGTCGAGTGCAGCGTCCGGCGACAGGACGACCGCGGCTGCCACGTCCTCCCCACCCTGGGGGGACGGCAGACCGACCACTGCGGCGTCGGCCACCCCAGGAGCCTGCCGCAGCACGTCCTCGACCTCGGAGGGGTAGACGTTGAAGCCACCGGTGATGATGAGCTCCTTGATCCGGTCCACGATGGTGAAGAACCCGTCGTCGTCCATCACGACGACGTCGCCCGTCCGGATCCAGCCGCCCTCCAGGACGACGTGCGCGGTCTCCTCAGGGCGCTCCCAGTAGCCACCGAACACCTGCGGGCCACGAAGCAGGAGCTCGCCCGGCTCGCCGGGCGGCAGGTCGCGCGTGGGGTCGTCCTGGTCCACGACCCGGACCTCGGTGGACGGGAACGGCACGCCGACCGCACCCACCCGCCGTGAAGGGCCGACAGGGTTGCCCAGGGCGACCGGTGACGTCTCGGTCATGCCGTAGCCCTCCACGAGCATCCCCCCGGTCACCGACTCCCACAGCTCCGCCGTGCTCCTGGGCAGTGACATCGCCCCGGAGATCGCGTACCGGATCGAGGTGAGGTCGATGCCCCTCTCACAGGCAGCGGTCGCAAGGCGCTCGTAGATCGGCGGGACGGCCGGCAGGAACGTTGCCGGCCTTCGACGTACGGCGTCGAGCACCATGTCCACGTCGAAGCGCGGGAAGAGCACCAGGGTCGCGCCGAGGGACACCGCGAAGGTCAGGCAGAGAGTCAGCCCGTAGGCGTGGAAGAGGGGAAGGACTGCGTAGACGACCTCCTCGCCGTCGTGGAGACCCGGCACCCAGGCCCTGCCCTGGGCCGCGTTCGCCCGCAGGTTGCGGTGCGTGAGGACGGCGGCTTTCGGCCTCCCCGTCGTCCCACCGGTGTACTGCAGGAGGGCGACGTCGTGCGCCTGCGGGCGGGGATGGGTCCGCGCGAGCGGCGGGCTCGCTCCCACCAGCCGCTCCCAGCTGCGAACACCAGGGCTGGGAGCAGTCATCGCTGCACGGGTCTCGCGCGCCTTGGACAGGGGCAGCCGAAGCGCCCACCGCTTGACCAAGGGGAGGGCGGTCGTGAGGTTCACGGACAGAACGGCGTCACAGCCGAGGTTGCCGGCAATCCGCTCCGCCAACGGCGCGACCTTGTCCCAGGCGATGATGGCTTTGGGACGATGGTCGGCGAGCTGGGCCCCGAGCTCCGCCTCGGTGTACAGCGGGTTGTGCTCGACCACGATCGCACCGAGCCTTAGAACCGCGTAGAAGGCCACCACGTGCTGGGGACAGTTCGGGAGCACCAGGGCAACCCGGTCCCCTGCGCTCACCCCGAGGCTCCGCAGGCCCTCCGCTGACTTGGCCACCTGTTGCCCGAGCCGGTCGTAGGTCGTGGTGGCACCGAAGAAGTCCAGGGCCACTCGCGGCCCGAACCTGGCGACCGAGGAGTCCAGGAGGTCGACCAACGACTCGTCGGGAACGGGTATGTCCAGCGGTACTCCGGGGGCATAGCTCTTCGCCCAGGGGCGCTCCTCGATCCGTGCCATGTGACCGTCTCCCCTCGCGTTTCTCCTCGCAAGCCTAGGCCGGGAAGGGCACCAGGACGGGAGGCGAACGTCCCGATCCGCCCGCCCTCCCAGAACCCTGGCTCGCAGGGACCTTGGCCCCTGGTGTCCTGCCTCCTGCCGCGTGAGGCTTGCGGCATGTCGACAGAAGACCGCATCAATACGCTGGAGTCCCAGATCGAGGAGCTCAGAGCCAAGCAGGCCGAGCTGAACAAGCAGCTCGCGCAGGCTGAGATCGATCGATGGAAGGGCCGCATCGAGGACCTCGAGGTCCAGATGCACCTAGGCGCGATGGAGACCAACGACAGGCTGAAGGCGCTGCTCGAGCAAGTCCAGCGCAGGTGGGCGGAGGCGAGGGGCCAGCTCGAGAGCTCCACCTCTGCCGCCGCCGAGGGGGCTGACGCGGTGCGTTCCAGCCTTCAGACCGCGTTCAAGGACATCAGGCAGGCGCTCCTCGACACGAAGAACAAGATCGCGCCCTGAACCGCAAGCCAACCTCAGCAGGTGTCCTCCAGGGCGTCACCCAGGTTGCGCGCGGCCGAGGCCAGCGCCCTCACGCTGTCTCCGACGGCAGTCAGAGTGGCCGCCGACGGAGAGGCGACCGCGGCGTCGATGCTCGACTCCAATGAGTCGGCGGTCGTGCCGACGGCCTCCACCTCGGCGGCGTTCTCGTCGCCGGTGTCTCTCCGGATCTGCCCCACGTCGCCCCGGATCGTGTCGAGCTGGGTCCCGAGATCGGCCAGGGCGTCCTCGCCGATCTCGATGTCCTGCAGGTCGGCCACCGACTGCTGCAACGCATCGATGTCCTGACAGATGGCCGGGGTGGGCTCGCTGGTCTGTGGAGAGGTCTCGTCGCCGCCACAGCCGACCAGCCCTGAGCCGAGCAGGAGCAGCCAGATCAGGGACACGGTCACACGAACGGTGCTCGTCATGCGGCCACGGTCCCTCCGTTCTCGCCTCCGTAAATCCCCCACGGAGAGTGATTCCGCGACCGTCCCGTCCTCTGCGGGTGATGCGCGATGCCGGACGGTGGGGTCGTCTGGACCAATGACAGCAGAGCCGCAGACCTCGCCCGATTCGCCCGAGGCGAGCGCGCGACTCGGAAGGGAGGCCCGGCGCCGGGTCCCCCCGGAGACGCAGGCCCACCTCGAGATCAGCCGACAGAGGGACGCCATCGGTGTCGTGACCGGTCAGATCCCCTCACGGCTCCCCGACCTGGTGCCCCTCCGCCACTCCCGCATGGCGGCCTCGCCGTTCGCCCTCTTCCGAGGCACAGCAGCGGTGATGGCGGCCGACCTTTCGTCGACCCCGATCTCAGGGCTCAAGGCACAGCTGTGCGGCGACGCGCACCTGTCCAACTTCGGCATGTTCGCCTCGCCCGAACGGCGTCTCATGTTCGACATCAACGACTTCGACGAGACGATCGGAGGTCCCTGGGAGTGGGATCTCAAGCGACTGGCGGCCAGCATCGTCGTGGCCGGACGGGAGCGCTCGTTCACCGACAAGCAGATCCGCAGGGCAGTCCTGGCGACGGTCTCGCGCTACCGGAGCGCCATGGCAAGGTTCGCCGCGATGGGCAACCTGGACGTCTGGTACGCCCGGGCGGACGTCGAGGAGGTCAAGCAGCACCTGTCCGGCGAGCTCACCGAGCAGATGAGCAGGCGCCTGGACAAGGCGGTTACGAAGGCGCGGAGCAGGGACCACAGACGCTCGCTGGCCAAGCT
Organism: Nocardioidaceae bacterium; assembly: GCA_035461195.1. Taxonomy (GTDB): domain Bacteria; phylum Actinomycetota; class Actinomycetes; order Propionibacteriales; family Nocardioidaceae; genus Nocardioides_C. Next base: position 4,696 of record DATHVS010000267.1, on the reverse strand, counting down.
GACCGCGGTGGTCGACGGACGTCGCCGCATCGCCGGCGACCCGCCCACCGTCGTCCCGGTCGCCGACCTGGTCGAGGGCATTGGTCCAGACGAGATCGAGAGCAAGGTCCGAGGGCTGATCGGGGTGTACGCGGAATCGCTCCAGCCCGGTGCTCGCGAGCTGGTCAGGTCCTACCGCTTCGTCGACATGGCGCGGAAGGTGGTCGGGGTCGGCAGCGTCGGGACGCGCTGCTGGATCGTCCTGCTGCGCGGCCGCGACGACAGCGACCCTCTCTTCCTCCAGGTCAAGGAGGCCCTGCCCTCGGCGCTCGCTGAGCATCTCGGAGTCCCCCACCACGGCCACGAGGGCGCGCGTGTGGTGACTGGCCAGCGGCTCATGCAAGCCACGGGTGACCCCTTCCTGGGCTGGCAGCGCACGACCGGCCTCGACGGGCAGACGCGCGACTTCTACGTCCGACAGCTGCACGACTGGAAGGGCTCTGCGGTGATCGAGCGCATGGTCCCGAAGGGGATGCGGCTCTACGGACAGCTGTGTGCGTGGTCTCTGGCCCGGGCCCATGCACGTACCGGCGACCGCATCGCGATCTCGGCCTACCTCGGCGAGGACGACCGGTTCGTCCAGGCCATGGTGGAGTTCGCACACGCCTACGCCGACCTGAACGAACGTGACTACACAGCCTTCCGGGAGGCCGTGGAGCGCGGTCCGCTGGCACCGCCTGGACCGGCTACCTGACGCTGTGTCCTCGCTCAGGGCCAGAGTGCCGGCACCAGCAGGACCGTGGAGACGACCACGGTCAGCGAGAGGACCCACCCGAGCCTCGCGTAGTCGCTGAACCGGTAGCCACCGGGACCGTAGACCATCATGTTCGTCTGGTAGCCGATCGGGGAGAGGAACGACGCGGAGGCCGAGACCGCCACGGCGATCGCGGCTCCTCTAGGGTCCAGCCCACTGGCCGTCGCGGCGCTCACGGCGATGGGCAGCATGAGAAGGGCTGCGGCGTTGTTCGTCACCATCTCGGTGAGGATCATCGTGGCCAGGACGAGACCGAGCAGGACTCCACGTTCGCCGAAGCCGCCGAAGACCTCCACCAGCCCGGTGGCGACGGTGGAGGCCAGCCCCGATGCCTGCATCGCCGCCGCCAGCCCGAACGCGGAGGCGATCACCACGATCACCTCGATGTCGATCGCGCGCCGGGCCTCGAGCGGCGTGAGGACTCGCGTGGCGACAAGGAGCACCGCCGCCAGCAAGGCCCCCTCCAGGATCGGAAAGACACCTGTCGCGGCAAGCCCGACCACTCCGAGGAGGAGACCGACAGGGATCCACGCCTTCGACGTGGCGACGGGCGGCGTGCCGTCGACCTCGGCGACGAGCAGGAAGTCGGCCCGGTCGCGCCACCGGTCACGAAAGCCCGGGTCGGAGACCAGGATCAGCGTGTCGCCCATCCTGATCCTCTGCGTGCCGAGCCTCCCCTCGACGAGGTGGCCGGACCTGTGGATACCCAGGACCGCCGCCTGGTACGTCGACCGGAAGCCGATGTCGCGCAGGGTGCTACCAACGAGGGGTGACCGGGATCCGACCACGGCCTCGAAGTAGCGGACCGAGGGGTCCTCGAGGTCGAGCACGTGCTCGAGCTCCGCCGATCGCAGGCCACGCATCTCCTGCAGGTCCACGACCTTCTCGATCGAGCCCACGAAGTGGAGCCGGTTGCCTCCGCGCAGCACCGTCTCCGGGCGCACCGGGGCGATCGTCGTGTCGCCGCGGTCGACCGAGGCGAGGAAGAGCCCGGAGAGGTGACGCAGCCGGGCCTCCTCGACGGTCTTCCCGTCGATGGGCCCGCCCCGCTCGACGAGCATCTCGACGCTGAACCGACGGCCCTCCTCCTCCATCTCCGCGCGCGCGGACCTCCGCGCCGGAAGCACCCTGGGCGCGAGCACGATGACCAGGACCAGCCCGATGACCGCGATCGGGAGACCCAGTCGGCCGATCTCGAAGAACCCGAGCTCCTCCAACCCCAGGCTGCCCATCTGTCCCGAGACGACCAGGTTGGTCGAGGTGCCGATGACCGTGAGCAGACCGCCGAGCACGGCCGCGAACGACACCGGCATCAGAAGCTTGGAGACCGACACACCCCGCCGGCTCGCCCAGGCGGTCACCTGAGGGATGAGCATCGCGACGATCGGGGTGTTGTTCAGGAACGCCGAGGCACCCATCGTCGGCACCAGGGTGCGGACCAGTGGTCGGCGGTACCACCCTCGGTCTCCGAGGGTGCTTTGCATGACCGGGGTCAGGGCACCGGTCTTCTCGATCGCGGCGGCAAGGACGTAGAGCGCGGCGACGGTGATGGGTGCGGAGTTGGAGAACCCGGAGAACGCCTCCTCCGGCTCGATCACGCCGAGGACGAGCACGGCGACGGCGCCCCCGAACACCACGACCGCAGGCGAGATGCGGCCTCGCACCAGGGTCGCGAGAACGAGGAGGACTACCGTCAAGGTGATCCAGGCATCCGTCGTCACGGATCAGGTCCTTCCGGGGTCTGCGGGCAACTCGGCGTGCCCGCCGAAACGGCGAAGCGACACCGTAACGTGCCGGACAGGTCAGGAGGGGATGTGGACCAGATCGCGACGGCGGGTCGCGACCAGCGCGGCGCGGGTGCCGCTCTCAGTGGTCGTGCCGCGGCGCGGCCCAGGTCGTGGGGACGTCGGCGCCGCCCTCCTCGGAGACGCGGCTGCCCATCTGGACGTAAGTCGCCACGGGCGAGACCTTGCCGGCCACCAGTGCCTGACCCATCCGGAAGCTCGTGGCGCCCGCGATCAGTCCGGCCGGGACGAAGGAGAAGATGCTGCGGAGATCGCCGAGGTCCGCATGGGAGTTCATCCTCATCAGCAACAGGTTGTCGCACTGCGAGACGACGTTCTCATGCACCTTGTGCGGACGCTGCGTCGACGTCAGCAGGTACAGGCCGTACTTGCGCCCCTCGGCGGCGATCTGCACCGCCTTGTCGCTTGCCAGCCGGCTCAGCTCGTCAGACGGGTCGCCCGGGCAGATGTTGTGCGCCTCGTCGACAACGATCAACGTCGGCGTTCGCGAGAGACGTGCGTCCCACAGCGTCGACAGGACTGCCTCGGCCACGATCCGCTGCTCCTGGATCGTGTCGAGCGAGCCGAGGTCGACGACGACGCAACGCGCGGTCGGGTTGCGCACCTCCTCGACCAGCGACCTGGCCACCGGGCTCCAGAGGCTCCAACCCAGGACACCGAGGTTCTTCGCCCGGATGCCGAGCTGTCGGATTGCGGGGGTCTCGGCGTCCAACAGCTGCTCGACGCCCGAGATGAGGGGATGTCCCTTCTCCTGGAGCGCGACGAGGTCGAGGAGGACGGCGTACTCCTCCCGGTCGCGCACCGGGTCCAGGCCGAGGACCGCTGCCTGGGCCGCGGCGTCGAGGTCGGCGAAGCGCAGACGCAGTGGATGCTCCCCGGAAGGGTCGTTGCGCCACAGCGCGATGTCACCGGTGACCTCGGCGTAACGTGCCGCGAGCTGCGGGTCGGCGTCGGCGCGGACCCTAGGAAGACCGACGTAGTCGGAGTTCGGGTCGAGCACGACCACGCGGAGCGTCGTCTCGGCGAGGATTCTCTCGAGGACGAGCCCGAGGGAGTAGGTCTTGCCGGAGCCGGATTGACCACACATGAAGGTGTGACGGTCGAAACCGCCGGCGTCGAGCACCGCGGGGACACCCGGGGCCGACGAGAGCTCTCCGATGACGAGACGGGCTCTGGCGGGGCTGCGCAGGCTCGCCCACTCCTTCACCTCGCCCGCCTCTGCCGGTCGAACCGAGGCGTCGTGGAAAGGCGTCCCCGTCGAGTCGAGGAGGATGCCCGACCCCTTGGCCAGCCGGACCAGCACACTCCCGATGCCCTCGGCGCCCGTCGTCGCCGAGTCGGCTGCGAGGTCGGTCACCTGGCCGAGCCTCTCGACGCCGTCCGATGCCAGCACGACGTAGCCGCCACGTCTGAGCCTCAGGTCATGCAGCGACGCCTGGAGCTCGAAGGACAGCCCGTCCACGGATGTGGCAAGCGGCAGGATGCTCCGCTCGATCTGCTCCCGGACGGCGCGGTATCCGGCGATGCGCGTGGCAACAGCCTGCTCCCCCACGGCACCTTCGCCCGCGTCGGGCAACCACTTGGACACGCCGGCTCCCCTCAGGTCCCTGTCTCCGACGCCTCGGAACGTCCCTCAGGCCCGTCCGGACGCACCTCGGGCTCCGGCACCCGACGTACCTCGACCACCTCGAGCCCGTAGGCCCGCAGCCTGTGCAGCAGGCCGTAGAGCGCGGCCTGGTCGGCGAACCGACCGCTCACCACCGTCCTGAGCTCGTGCTCGGCGCCTTCGACGCCGCCGAGGATCGCGAGCAGGTCCCCCTTCGGCACCAAGCCGGATACGCGGATCTCGTACGTGCGGTCAGCCATCGACGCTCGACCTCCCGAGGTGTGCAGATGTACCCCTCCAGAGAAGCAAGTTCCGTTCGTGCCCGCCTCATCCGAGGAAGATGATCCGCACTCAGCCGTCGAGGATGCCGAGCATGCGAGCCTTGCGAACGGCCGCGTAGCGCCGGTTCACCCCGAGCTTGCGCAGGATGCTGCGCACATGGGTGCGCACCGTGTTGACGGAGACGAACATCTTCTCGGCGATCTCCTCGGT
>DATHVS010000266.1:0-2001 GCA_035461195.1 Nocardioidaceae bacterium | reverse complement strand
CGTCGACGGCTTCCGCTTCGACCTCACCCCCGCCCTCACGCGGACCCGCCTGACCGTGGACATGGCCGGGGCCTTCCTCACCGCGATCGGCCAGGACCCGGTCCTGCGCCACGTGAAGCTGATCGCCGAGCCCTGGGACGCGAGCATGGACGGCTACCGGGTGGGCAGCTTCCCGCCGCCGTGGTGCGAGTGGAACGACAAGTACCGCGACACCGTCCGCGACTTCTGGCGGCTCCACTCGGGAGGGATCGCCGAGGTGGCCTCCCGCCTCGCAGGGTCGAGCGACCTGTACGCCGACGACGGGCGCTCGCCCTACGCCTCGGTCAACTTCATCACCGCCCACGACGGTTTCACGCTGCGCGACCTCGTCTCCTACAACCACAAGCACAACGAGGCCAACGGCGAGGACAACCGGGACGGCACGGACAACAACCGCTCCTGGAACTGTGGCGTGGAGGGTGAGACCGACGATCCCGACGTGCTCGCCCTGCGCCACAGGCAGGCGGCGAACCTGATCGCGACCCTGTGCCTGAGCAACGGGGTGCCGATGATCACCGCGGGCGACGAGCGCGGACGAACCCAGCGAGGCAACAACAACGCGTACACCCAGGACAACGAGGTCTCCTGGATCGACTGGCGTCCCGACGACGCATGGCTCGACATCTACGAGGTGACCAAGACCGCGCTGCGGCTGCGCCGTGAGCACCCCGCTCTGCGCCAACGCCACTACCTCGAGGGACGGCCGGCCGCTCCGGGTGGCCCCAAGGACCTGGCCTGGATCCACCCGGAGGGCCGGGAGATGACCGGGGCCGACTGGTCCGACGGCGGCCTCCACCAGTTCGGGATGTTCCTGTCCGGCGAACCGCTCCGCGCTCCCGGCCCCCGCGGCGAGCAGCTCCAGGATGCCTCGTTCCTGATCTGGTTCAACGCCCACCCCGAGCCGGGGACGGTGGCCCTGCCGGACCAGGACTGGGTCAAGGCCGGCGAGGTCGTGCTCAGCACGGACGAGGACCACCCGCTCGGCAGGCGGGTGGAGGCCGGCGAGGTCATCGAGATCGCGCCGCGCTCGATGCTGGTCCTGCGTCAGCTCTGAGCCGCTACCACGAACGCCCCGGACGTCTCGGCGACCGGGGCGTTCGTCGTGCTGGGTGGGTCCGGATCAGGGGTCGACCACGAACCCGAGCTCGGTGGGCGTCGCGAGCATGTCGTGCTTGGGCAGGATCCGGGTGGTGTAGCCGAACGGTCCGGCCTGCTTCAGCGCCACCGACCCCTCGAAGCGGTACCTGCCGGCCTCGTAGGTCTCCGTGAGCCGGAGCGACTCCACGCGGGTGTCCACGAGCTCGTCGTCGTGGCGGATGCGACCGTGGACCACCTGCACGTCGACGTCCTCGGGGCTGAGATCGCCGAGGGAGACGTAGACGTTCAGCGCCAGGGTCTGGCCGATCTCCGGGGTGTCCCCGACCCCGCTGGAGTCGACGTGGTCGATCGCGACGTTGCCCCATCCGGCGGCGACCCGACGCTTCCACTCGGCCAGGCCGCGCGCCCCGGTGTAGTCGCTGTTCAGAGCCCGGGAGGTCAGCGCCGACGGGGCGTAGAGCCGCTCGACGTAGTCGCAGACCATCCGGGTGGCGAGGACCTTGGGCCCGAGCGACTTCAGGGTGTGACGCACCATCTCGATCCAGCGGACCGGGACCCCCTCCTCGTCGTGGTCGTAGAACCGCGGCGCGACCTCGTTCTCGATGAGGTCGTAGAGCGCGGCGGCCTCGAGGTCGTCGCGCCGGTCGGGGTCGTCGACGCCGTCGGCGGAGGGGATCGCCCAGCCGTTGTGACCGTCGTACCACTCGTCCCACCAGCCGTCGAGGATCGAGAGGTTGAGACCGCCGTTGAGCGCGGCCTTCATGCCGGAGGTGCCGCACGCCTCGTAGGGGCGCAGGGGGTTGTTCAGCCACACGTCGCAGCCGGGGTACAACGGCTGGGCCATGGCGATGTCGTAGTTGGGCA
>DATHVS010000265.1:0-8094 GCA_035461195.1 Nocardioidaceae bacterium | reverse complement strand
TGGAGGGTGTTGCGTGAGGAGAGCACGGCGCGGGTCTCACGGTCGGCGTGCTCGGGGGACCAGATCCGCTCGAGGTAGTCGCGGCGCAGGAGGTTCCAGGTGTCGGCGAACCCGTGCGTGTAGTCCAGCCAGCGGTCGCCGAGCCCCGCACCCAGCGAGCCTTCGATCGCCTCGTGCTGGACGGCTCGGCTGCCCGCAGGCAGGGGCAGGGACGAGCCGTCCTCGAACCGGTGCTCGCGGATCGGGTCGAGCGGCACCAGCTCGAGCTCGCGCTCCAGCGGCCGCCCCGACTTCCGGAACAGGTCGCGCAGGACGGCGGGGAGGGCAGTAGACGTCGGCCCGGCGTCCCAGCGGAAGCCGTCGGCCTCGACGTACCCGAGTGCGCCGCCGACGTGGTCGAGCCGCTCGAGCAGCGTGACGTCGTGGCCGAGCTTCGCCAGCCGGGCGGCGCTCGCCGACCCACCGAGCCCCCCGCCGACCACCACCACACGCGCCATGGTCGGAGAGCCTACTGACCCACCACCCGGGCCCCTCGAGCCCGGATAGGCTGAACGGGTGGCTTCACCGGACACGGCCGCTCACGGCAGGCGCACTCGCCGGCGTCCAGGCCCCGGCTGGGTGCCGAACCAGCACGGCGCGTGGGGCATGCTCGCCAGCCCGTTCCTCGTGGGCGTGGTGGCCGCCTCGCCGCGCTGGGTGCACCTGCCGCTGGTGCTGCTGTGGTTCGTGGGCTACTTCGCGTTCTTCGCCGCGGGCCTCTGGCTCAAGTCGGGCCGCCGGGCTCGCTACCTTCCGCCGCTGCGTGCCTACGGGATCGCGACCGTCCCCCTGGGCGGGTCGGTCCTGGCGATGCGGCCCGACCTGGTGGTGTGGGCGCCTGTGTTCGCGCCGCTGCTGTTGGCGGGCTTGTGGTTCGCCGCGCGCCGTCAGGACCGGTCGCTGCCCAGTGGGCTGGCCACGATCCTCGCCGCCTGCCTCATGACGGTCGTGGCCTTCGACGCGGGGGACGGGACCGACTGGGGCCGGGCGTGGACGTTGACCGCGGTCCTCGTGGCGTACTTCGTGGGCACCCTGTTCTACGTCAAGACGATGATCCGAGAGCGCGACAGCCGCGCGTACTACCGGCTCTCGGTGGGCTACCACGTGCTCGTCACGGTGGCGATGGCGTGGGTGTCGTGGTGGCTCGTGGGCCTGTTCGCGCTGCTCGCTGTCCGGGCGGTGGTGCTGCCGGGTCGAGCGCTCACGCCCAAGCAGGTGGGCATCGGCGAGATCCTCGCCAACGTCGCGGTCGTGGTGGTCGCCCTGCTCGTGGTGTGAGTCCCGTCAGCGCCCGGCGTCGACCGCCCGCTGCAGCGAGTGGGGGTCGCGGCCGACGACCGTGGTGCCGTCGTCGGCGGCGAGGATCGGCCGCTGGATGAGGATCGGGTGCGCGACCATCGCGGCCACCCACCTCTCGCGGGCGTCCGGGTCACGGGGGAGGTCGGCGAGCCCGATCTCCTTCGCGACCTTCTCGCCGGTGCGCGCGACGTCCCACGGTTCGAGCCCGAGCCGGTCGAGGACCGCGGTCAGCTCCTCGGCGGTCGGCGGCTCGTCGAGGTAGCGGCGGACCGTGTAGTCGACGCCGGCCTCGTCCAGGTGGGCGGTCGCGGTCCGGCACTTCGAGCAGGCGGGGTTGACCCAGACCTCCACGTCACTCGACCTCCAGCACGGTGGCGCCCGTGAGGCGGACCAGCTCGTCGTAGGAGGTGCTGAACACCGCCGACGGGTGACCCGCGGCAGCCCACACCACGTCGTACTTCTGGAGCCACGGGTCGATGCAGGTGCGGATCGGGACCGGGTGCGCGATGGGGGAGACGCCGCCGATCACCTGGCCGGTGTGCTCGCGGACGAACTCCGGCTTGGCCCGCCCCAGCTTCGCGACACCGAGCTCGGCGGCCACCTTGGCGGTGTCGACACGGTGCGCCCCCGAGGTGAGGATCAGGACCGGTGAACCGTCGGCGTCGAAGATGAGGCTGTTGGCGATCGCGCCCACCTCGCAGCCGAGCGCCTCGGCGGCCAGCGCTGCGGTGTGCACGGAGTCGGGGAGTACGACGACGCGCCCGGTGCCACCTCGTGTCGCCAGCTCGTCTCGGAAGCGGCTGATCGAGGAGTGCTCGGTTGTCTCGGGGCTCATGGCCGCCGACTGTAGCCAAACCGCATGGTCGGCGGCGCCGGCATTTCGACCGGTGGCCCTGCTGGGTCGGTCAGGCCGCGGCTGTCTGCTCTCGTCGTGGTGGGGATGCCAGCCGCCACTCCGTCGCGACGACCAGGATCACGGCCGAGGCCCAGAGCCCTGCCTCCTCGGTGACCCATCCCGCCGACTCGGGAAGGAGGGCCCGGAGCAAGGCCTGGAGGATGCTGATGAGGAGGAGTGCGGCGACGAGGGTGAGGACGGCGGCGCCGACCCGCAGGAACGCGGACCGGTCACCGAGCAGCAGGAGGCCGAGCGTGAACGCCCCCACGGCGTAGGCGAGCAGACCGGCGACGAACAGCGGCGCCTCCAGGGCGCTCCGGTCGAGCCCTCCGGCGGCCCAGATCGCGACCGCCTTGGCCAGCCAGAGTGCCAGGGCGAGCCAGGCGCTCACCCTCACGACCCGCGCGATCTCCATGTGACGAGGCTAGAACGGGTCCGGCCCGGTATCCGGGAGACGCCGACCCGGTCGGGGGACAGGTCAGCGTGGCCCGCGGTAGCCCACGATCATCAACGCGAGGCCGAGACCGGCGAGGAGTGGCCCGACGATCGCCCAGAAGGCGACCCCCGTCATCGGGCTGCCTGAGACGTAGCCGAGTCCCTGGAGGGTCCAGACCAGCCCGACCACGAACATCAGGCCGCCGAGCACGAGCGGGAGCGCCTTCTTCATGGCCCCGAGTATGCCCGTCGGGTCTCGAGCTGCTCGAGGAGGCCGAGGATGCGGCCTGCCACCGCGTCCGGCTCGTGGAGCATGTGCAGGTGCCTGCCCTCGAGCACGTCGAGCGGCCACCCGTGACCACGTGCGACGGCCGTCTCGTGCGCGTAGGTTCCCCCGAAGGCGAGGTAGGCGGCCGGTCTCGTCGCCCACCCTTCGGGCACCCGCACCCGCGACGTGAAGTAGGACAGGGCCAACCGAGGCTCCCTCGCCTCGATCCGCCGTCGCCAGGTTGCGTCGGGGAACAGGTGGTCGACGTCGGCCGCCCTCCACCATCGGGTCCATGGCGGGAGCCGGCCGGCCTCGTCGGCGAGCTCGCGCAGGTGTTCCATCAGCTGCGGTGGCGCCAACGGCGTGCTGGGCGTCGAAGAGGGCAGGGCCGCGTCGACGAAGACGGTCGCCCGGCAGGCCACGGTCTCGGTCAGGGCGGGGGCGTACAGGCCGGCGTTGCTGTGCGGCACGAGGACCACCTCGTCCTCGCGCGCGAGGACGGAGACGAAGGCGGCCAGGACGTCGTCGGGGACCCGGGGTCGTCGTGGTACGTCCGCGACCACGACGGGCCGACCGAGCGCGAGCAGACGCTCCTGCACCGGCTCCCACGCGGCACGCCCGAGAAGCGGGCTCGGGAGGAGGGCGATGGTGGCTTCGGAGGGTTTGTGCATGGTGCTGCCCACTACCCGGTCAGGGCCCGGCTGAAGGGGATGAGAGGGGGCACGCGGGGAGTCTACGGACCGCTCGGACGCGGTTTCTACGGCTCGAACACACAGTTCCGCCGAAGTGGTTGACGACTTGTCCGAGGGCAGGTGTACCGTGGTTCTTGTTCGAACACATGTTCGAACACATGTCGGCGGGGACGACCTCGACCCCCGTCCCCGCCGGCACACCACCGGTTCTGTCGGTGGTCGGCGCAAGGCTCGAGGGGTCGAGCAGGGGTCGAGTCAGCAGATGTTCCGGTGACTCTAGGCGGAGGGGAAGACGATGCGGCGGTACGACGATCCCGTAGACGTGCGCAGGGGGATGGTGGACGGGGCCGAGGGGCCCGAGCAGTTCTTGTGGCGGGGGCGGCTGTGGAAGGTCCATGTCGTGGTCGCCCACTGGGTGGAGACCGGGGCCTGGTGGGACTCCGCCGGTGCACGCGCCGTGCTGGGCACCGACGGGGCCGAGTCGGCTGAGGCGGGCCGGGTGGGGGCCGCGCTGAGCGTGCTGCCCGACCTGACCGCCGAGCGGGAGGTGTGGCGCGTCGAGGCGTCCCGTGGCCGGATCAGCGCCGAGGGCGGTGGAGGAGGCGTCTTCGACCTGCTCTTCGACTGGGCCGAGGGCAGCTGGCGCCTGGCCCGCTGCATGGACTGAGGGAGACGTGATGACCACCTTCGTGCCCCACCCCTACGACCTCCCCGCGGCGACCCACGCCTACCTCGAGCGAGCCGCGTCCTCGTTGCGGGAGGCGATCACCTCCACCGAGGTGACCCAGCGCTACGCCCACGCACATGTAGCCGCGCTGCGAGCGACCGCCGCGTTGCTGGCTGCGCGCGCCCACCCGACGAGGCCGCGGCGTGGCCGGGTCCAGAAGAACGCCTGGGTGCTGCTCGCCGAGGTGGCCCCGGAGCTCAGCGAGTGGGCGACCTTCTTCGCCGCGGGGGCTGCGAAGCGTGCCGCAGCCGAGGCCGGCTCCTCGCGCGCTGTCTCCGAGCGCGAGGCCGACGACCTCGTCCGTGACGCCGACCGTTTCCTCGGTCTCGTGGAGCAGTCCCTCGGCCTCGACCGTCACGTCCCCTTCCAGGAGCACCTCCCCAGCGTGGGGCCGAGCTTTGTCGCCTGACCCGTTCGTCCACCTGCACGTCGCCTCCGGTTACTCCCTCCAGTACGGCGCCTCGCATCCCCATGTGCTCGTCGAGCGGGCCGCCGAGCAGGAGATGGACACCTTGGCGCTGACCGACCGGGACGGCGTCTACGGCGCGGTGCGCTTCGCCAAGACCTGCATGCAGGCAGGTGTGCGGCCCGTGCTCGGGGTCGACCTCGCAGTCGCTCCGACACTGCCCCCGGACGTGGTCCAGGACCCGGCTGCGGTGTCCTCGGGGCGGAGGACGGGACGTACCCCGGTGCGAGGTGGCAGCTTCCGGGACCCCAGGCTGCCGCGAGCCACGTTCCTGGCGGCGAGCAGGCGAGGGTGGGCGGCGCTGTGCCGGTTGGTCTCGGCCACGCACTTGGCGGGGGAGCGAGGAGCCCCGGTCACCTCGGTGGACCTGGTCGCCGAGCACCTCGGTGACTGCTCCGAGGTGCTGGTGCTCCTCGGTCCGGGGTCCGAGCTCGGACGGGCGGCGTCCCTGCGCCGTGACGACCATGCCCGGGCGGCCCTTCATCCCTGGCTCGAGGTGGTGGACCGCTCCTCGCTCCTGGTCGAGGTGGTCTCGCACCGCCTACCCGGCCACGGCCCCGGCTCGTCGCCCCATGCGGCCCGGATGCTCGGGATCGCGCGTGCCGAGGGGATCGGAGCGGTGCTCACCAACGCCGTCCGCTACGCCGACCGGGCTGACGCCCCGACCGTGGACGTCCTCGACGCGGCCCGTCGGTTGGTCCCGCTCGACCTGCGCCACGTCGACCGGGGCAACACCGAGGGCTTCTTGAAGTCTGGAAAGGAGATGGCGGAGGTGGCCGAGGAGATCTGCCGCCTCTCCGGCCTCGGCGACAGCAGCCGCGCCGCTCGCGAGCTCCTCGCGCACACCCGGACGGTGGCGGACCGGTGCGCGGTCGATCCCCGTGGCGACCTCGGTCTGGGCGAGGTCCACTTCCCCGAGTTCGGCTCCTCGGGAGCCGAGGCCCAGGCGATGCTGCGCGCTCGGTGTGAGGCCGGCATCGCCCGCCGCTACGGCAACGCCCCCCGCCAGCGGATCTGGAAGCGGCTCGACGACGAGCTCGCGACCATCGAGCAGCTCGGCTACGCCTCCTACTTCCTCGCCGTCGCCGACGTCACCGACCTCATCAAGGAGATGGGGGTCCGCTCCGCGGCCCGTGGGTCGGGGGCGGGGAGCCTGGTCAACTACCTGCTCGGTGTCTCCGGCGTCGACCCGTTGCGCCACGGGCTGCTGATGGAGCGGTTCCTCTCCCCGTTGCGCCAGGCGTTGCCCGACATCGACATCGACGTCGAGTCCGCCCGACGGCTCGAGGTCTACGAGAAGATCCTCGACCGCTACGGCGGGGAGCGGTGCGTGGCGGTGTCGATGATGGACACCTACCGGGTTCGCCACGCCGTGCGCGACGTGGGTGCCGCCCTCGGCATGCCGGCGGGAGAGGTCGACGCGATCGCCAAGGCGTTCCCGCACATCCGGGCCCGCGACGCCCGGACCGCCCTGCGGGAGCTGCCCGAGCTGCGGGCCTCGGGTCTCGCCGAGGAGCGGCTGGACCTGATGTTCCGGCTGGTCGAGAGGCTCGACGGCCTGCCTCGCCACATCGCGGTCCACCCCTGCGGGGTACTTCTCTCCGACGCCACCCTGCTCGACCGGACACCGGTCGAGGCCAGCTATGCCGGCTTCCCGATGAGTCAGTTCGACAAGGACGACGTCGAGGATCTGGGCCTGCTCAAGCTCGACGTCCTCGGCATCCGGATGCAGTCGGCGATGGCCCACGCTCTCGCCGAGATCAAGCGGGTCGACCGGGTCGAGGTGGACATCGACGACGAGGCCCAGGTGCCGTTCGACGACCCGGCGACCTTCGAGCTGATCGGCCGGGCCAAGACGCTGGGCTGCTTCCAGATCGAGTCGCCCGGCCAGCGCGAGCTGGTGGGACGGTCCGGCCTCACGACCTTCGAGGAGATCATCACCGACATCTCGCTGTTCCGGCCCGGCCCGGTCAAGAGCGACATGATCACGCCCTACCTCAACGCCCGGCAGGGCTGGTCGATGCCGAAGTACCTCAACGACGACCTGCGCCCGATCCTGGAGCAGACCTCCGGCGTGGTGGTCTTCCACGAGCAGGTCATCGAGATGATCGCCCAGCTCACCGGCTGCACCCTCGCCGAGGCCGACGAGGCCCGGCGGGCGCTCGGCGACACCGACGGCATGGCCCAGGTGAAGGTGTGGTTCTTCCCCCGGGTGCTCGGGCGCGGCTACTCCCAGCGCATCGCCGAGGAGACCTGGAAGGTGCTCGAGGCGTTCGCCTCCTTCGGCTTCTGCAAGGCCCACGCCGCGGCGTTCGCGTTGCCGACCTACCAGTCGGCCTGGCTCAAGGCGCACTACCCGGCGCACTTCCTCGCCGGCGTCCTCACCCACGACCCTGGGATGTACCCCAAGCGCCTGATCCTCGACGACGCACGCCAGTTCGGCATCGCGGTGCTCGGCCTCGACGTGAACGCCTCGGAGCGTGAGTACGTCGTGGAGAGGGTCGGCACCTACGACGAGCCGCCACCGGAGGTGATGGGACAGCCCCCGCGCGAGGCACCCCCAGCCGGCCTGCCCGACGGACGTGCCTACGGCATCCGGCTCGCACTCTCGGAGGTGAAGGGGATCTCCGAGGCGGAGGTGGACCGGATCGTCGCGGCTCGTCCCTACCACTCGCTCACCGACTTCTGGCACCGTGCCCGGGTCTCCCGACCGGTCGTGGAGCGGCTCGTGCTCGCCGGCGGGTTCGACTCCGTCTACGGCATCGGGTCCTCCCTCGGGGTCCGCCGTCGGGCCAAGGTCACCCGACGCGACCTGCTGCTCCAGGTGGCCGACCTCGACCGGCAGAGCCGCGCGGTCGAGCGGACGAGCCGGGGCCGCAGCCGAGGTCTTTCGGGCAGCCGGAGGCCGGTCGCGGGGCAGGGGCGAGGCCTGGCGGGCCCCGCCTCCGAGGCCGAGGCCCGTGTGACTGACGCAGCCGGCCGCAACAGCAGCGACCCGCACGAGCGGGCCGGTGCCGCCCCGGGCGTGTGGGAGCAGGCCGCGCGGCAGTCGCAGGCGACGAAGGTCCCGCCCCCGGTGACGTCGGTGCAGCTCGCACTCGACCTCGGGGACACCGCGGAGGGCGAGGCCAGCGGTCTGCCCGAGATGAGCGACTCCGAGCGGGTCCGGGCCGAGCTCGAGATCCTCGGGCTCGACGTGAGCCGTCACGTCGTCGACTTCTACGTCCCGCTCCTCGACGAGCTCGGCGTGACCCGGTCTCGCGACCTGCTGCG
>DATHVS010000264.1:0-57161 GCA_035461195.1 Nocardioidaceae bacterium | reverse complement strand
GGGACGTCGCAGCCCCGCCTCGCACCTTGCTCGAGGTCCGTCACGTGACCCGCAGGTTCGGCGACGTCACCGCCCTCGACGACGTGTCGCTGTCCATCGCGGAGAACGAGTTCTTCGCGCTGCTCGGACCGTCGGGCTGCGGCAAGACCACACTGCTCCGGTCGATCGCGGGGTTCGAGCACCCCGACGAAGGTGCCGTCCTGCTCGGCGACGAGGACCTGCTCGGACTCCCGCCGAACCGACGCCCGGTGAACCTGATGTTCCAGTCCTACGCGCTCTTCCCGCACATGTCGGTGGCCCGCAACGTCGCCTACGGGCTCGAGCGGGAGAAGCTCCCGAAGACCGAGGTACGCGACCGGGTGGCCGAGGTGCTCGAGACCGTGGGGCTCACGACGATGGCCAAGCGCCGGCCCGCCCAGCTCTCGGGTGGCCAACGTCAGCGGGTCGCCCTGGCCCGCGCGATCGTCAAGCGCCCTCGGCTGCTGCTCCTCGACGAGCCGCTGTCGGCACTCGACCGGAAGGTGCGCGGCGAGATGCAGCTCGAGCTCAAGCGCCTCCAGCACGAGGTGGGCATCACGTTCGTCGTGGTCACCCACGACCAGGACGAGGCCATGTCGATGGCCGACCGGATCGCGGTGATGGCCGACGGCCGGGTGCAGCAGGTCGCCACCCCGCTCGAGCTCTACCGGCGCCCGAGGAACCTGTTCGTCGCCGACTTCATCGGCACCAGCAACCTGCTCGGGGGTCACGTCTCGGGGGAGACCTTCTGCTCCGACGAGCTCGGCGATCTGCCGATGGCGAGATCCGAGACGGTCTCCGGAGCCGCGCACCTGGTCGTCCGACCCGAGGACGTGAGGGTCACCTCCGGGCAGGGTGGCGGACCGCTACGGGGCCAGGTGGCCGACGTGCAGTTCAAGGGCGGGAGCACCCAGGTGGCCGTCGACGTTCCCGGGCTCGGCCGGCCGTTCCTGGCAACCGTGCCCGGCGCGTGCCCCCTGGTGAGGGGGGAGCCGGTGACGCTGGGCTGGGAGGCGTCCGTGCTGGTCACCGACGAGCTGGCATGACAGGGGTCTCGACGCCCCTCGCCGAGGCGCGGACGATGCCCGTCTGGTGGGAGGGGCGCGACACCGCCCCGGTGAGCGAGCCGGTGCCCGGCGAGGTCAGGGCCGACCTGGTGGTCATCGGCGCCGGCCTCACCGGGCTGTGGGCGGCGATCCATGCCGTCGAGGAGGAGCCGGGTCGCATCGTCGTGCTGCTGGAGGCCGACCACGTCGCCGTCGGCGCCTCGGGCCGCAACGGTGGCTTCGTGTCGCCCTCCCTGACGCACGGGCTCGCGCACGGGGACGCGATGTGGGCCGAGGAGATGCCGCAGCTGCTGCGCCTCGGACACCAGAACCTCGTCGAGATCGAGGAGTTCCTGTCCAAGGAGCGCATCGACGCCGGACTGCGGATGTGCGGCAAGACGACGGTGGCCACCCGTCTGCACGAGGTGGAGGCGCTGCAGAACCTGCACCGGCTCCACCAGCGCTACGGGGAGCCATCGACGTACCTCACCGCCGAGGAGGTGCGTGCGGACGTGCATTCACCCGCCTACCTCGCGGGCCTCGCGACTCCTGCGGGCGGCCTGGTGGACCCCATGGCGATGACACTCGGCCTGCGGGACGCTGCGCTGCGCAAGGGCGTGGTGCTCCACGAGCGGAGCCCGGTCAAGACGATCGACCGCGACGGGCGCGACGTCGTGTGCCGGACGCCGACGGGCACGGTGCGCGCCATGCAGGTCCTCCTCGCGACCAACGCCTTCCCGCCGCTGCTGCGACGGATCCGCTCCTTCGTCCTCCCGGTCTGGGACCACGTGCTGGCGACGGAGCGGTTGACCGCACGGCAGCTCGAGAGCATCGGCTGGGCCGACGGCCAGGGCCTGACCGACGCCGGCAACCAGTTCCACTACTACCGGCGCACTGCCGACGACCGCATCCTCTGGGGCGGCTACGACGCGATCTACTACTTCGGCAACCGGACCGACAGCGTCCGCGAGCAGCGAGACAAGTCGCACCGGTTGCTGGCGCGCCAGTTCTACGAGACGTTCCCCCAGCTGCGGGAGGTCGCGATGACGCACCGGTGGGCCGGGGTCATCGACACCACGTCTCGGTTCACCCCCCTGTTCGGCACCGCTCTGGGCGGCCGGGTCGCCTACGCCGTCGGCTACACGGGGCTGGGCGTGGCCGCGTCACGGTTCGGGGCGCGGGTCACCCTCGACCTCCTTGCCGACCGGACGACAGAGCGCACCGAGCCGGCCATCGTGCACCAGATGCCGGTGCCGTTCCCGCCCGAGCCGCTTCGCTGGGCGGCGGTGCAGGCGACGCGTGGCGCGCTCGCGCGTGAGGACCGCACGGGGCGGCGCGGCGCGCTGCTGCGTGTGATGGATCGGTTCGGGGTCGGGTTCAACAGCTGAGGGGTGAGATGACACACGGAGCACATATCGGGGGCAAGGGGCTCGACACGTCCGGCGAGGAGGTGACGCTGCTCGACCCCGCCACCGGAGCCGTCGCCGCGCGCTTTCGCCAGGCCACGGTCGAGGACGCGGGCGCGGCCGTCGCGGCAGCGGCGGAGACGTTCACCGACTGGGCCGGGCAGACACCCGGTGAGCGGGCGCGGGCGCTGCTCAGGCTGGCCGACCTGCTGGAGGCCGACTCCGCCCGCCTCACCGAGCTCGAGGTCGCCGAGACGGGCAAGCCCGTGGCCGTGTTCCGCGACGGCGAGCTCCCCTTCGCCGTGGACAACCTGCGGTTCTTCGCCGGTGCCGGCCGGTCGCTGGAGGGTTCGGGTGCCGGGGTGCTCAGCCAGGGCTACACGTCGATGCTCGTACGACGACCGCTCGGTGTCGTCGCCGGCATCACGCCGTGGAACTTCCCCCTCATCATGGCGGTCTGGAAGGCCGGGCCGGCCCTCGCCGCGGGCAACACCGTGGTGCTCAAGCCCGCTCCGGCCACACCCGGGACGACGCTGCGGCTCGCGGAGCTGGCAGTCGAGGCCGGCCTGCCGCCGGGGGTTCTCAACGTCGTCACCGGGGACGCCGACGTCGGACAGGCCCTGGTCCGGCACCCCAGGGTCGCGATGGTCTCGGTCACCGGCTCACCCGGCGCGGGCAGAGCCGTCATGGAGACCGCTGCCGCGTCAACGAAGCGGGTGCACCTCGAGCTCGGCGGCAAGGCCCCGGCCCTCGTGTTCGCCGACGCGGACCTGGAGTCGACGGCAGCCGGGCTGACCCTTGCAGCGACGTACAACTCCGGCCAGGACTGCACCGCCGCCACCCGGGTCTACGTCGAGGCGTCAGCGGCCGAGCGGCTCGCTGAGCTCCTGGTCGAGCAGATGGAGCGGGTCCGCTGCGGCGACCCGCGTGACCCCGCCTCGGACATCGGGCCGCTCATCTCGGTCGCCCACCGGGCGAGGGTGCACGGCTTCGTCACGCGTGCCGTGACCGCGGGCGCCCGGGTCCGCACCGGCGGTGAGGTCCCGGTGCGCGACGGTGCCTACTACCCGCCGACACTGGTCACCGACGTGGGGCAGGACTCCGAGATCGTCCAGCAGGAGGTCTTCGGTCCGGTGCTGGTGCTGGCGACGTTCCAGGACGAGAACGAGGCGGTCCGGCTCGCCAACGACGGCGCCTACGGGCTCGCTTCCTCGGTGTGGACCGTCGACGTCGGGAAGGCGCTGCGCGTCGTGCACCGCCTCGAGGCCGGGGTCACCTGGGTCAACGACCACCTGCCCATCGCGTCGGAGGCGCCGCACGGCGGCGTCAAGGCGAGCGGGTTCGGCAAGGACATGAGCCACGAGGCGGTCCTGGAGTACACCTCCACCCACCACGTGATGGTCAAGCACGCGGCGCCCGCCGCGCGGGACTCCTTCCGTCCCGCCTGAGCTCCGACCGGCCGCGTCGTCCCCCCGGTTCGTCGGAGGCTCCCGCTAGGGTGGCGATCGCCACCGAGACGGGGGAGACGAAGTGTCCCTGACGATCCACCGGGCCGAGCGGTCCGACGTGCTGGTCCGGCACCTGGCGGATCTGCTCGAGGCCGTGCCCGCCGACCCGTTCACACCCGACGTGGTCGCGGTGCCGTCCCGGGGCGTCGAGCGGTGGATCGCCCAGTCGCTGTCCACCTCCCTCGGCGCGGGAGTCGGCGGTGCGGACGGGGTCTGCGCCAACGTCGTCTTCCCCTCGCCGGGCCGGCTGGTGCGCGACGCTCTGGCTGCCGCCTGCGCCGTCGACCCCGACGAGGACCCCTGGGGCGAGCGACGGCTGGTCTGGTCGGTGCTCGAGGTGGTCGATGCCTGCGCCCACGAGGAGTGGTGCCGCACCCTCGGCAGGCACCTCGGGCTCCTCGACGGCGGCGTCGACGAGGGCCGCCGGATGGCGGTGGCGCAGAAGCTCGCAGGCCTCTACTCCGCCTACGCCGCCGAGCGGCCCTCGATGCTGCTCGACTGGCGCGAGGGCTGCGACTCCGACGGGTACGCCGGCACGCTCGCCGCCGACCTCGTCTGGCAGGCGGAGCTGTGGCGGCGGCTGCGATCGCGGATCGGCCAGGACAGCACGGCGGAGCGTCTGGGCCCGGGGTGCCGCACGATCGTCGACGACCCCGACTTCGTGGACCTGCCCGAGCGGTTCTCCGTTTTCGGGCCGACCCGGCTGACCACCGAGCAGCTCACGGTCATGGACGCGCTGGCCGCCCGGCGCGATGTGCACCTGTGGCTCCCGCACCCCTCGGACGGGCTCTGGCGACACCTGGGGGAGGCCCGCCGGCCCGTCGAGCCGATCAGCCGGCGCCGCAAGGACCCCACCGCGGAGACCCCGCACCATCCGCTGGTCCGCTCCCTGGCCCGGGACGCCCGCGAGATGCAGCTGCGGCTCGAGGCGCACGTCAGGCCGAGGACCGACGAGCACCTCGAGACACCGCCTGTCCCCGGGACCCTGCTCGGTGCCCTCCAGCGTGACCTGCACGCCGACCGTTCGCCGTCGGGGACCCTCGAGGTCGCGGCCGACGACACGAGCATCCAGGTGCACGCCTGCCACGGCCGGCACCGTCAGGTCGAGGTGCTCCGCGAGGTCCTGCTCGGCCTGCTCGCCGACGACCCGACGCTGGAGCTGCGCGACGTCATCGTGATGTGTCCCGACGTGGAGGCCTACGCGCCCCTGGTCAGCGCGGCCTTCGGGGTCGAGGCGACCGACGACGACACCGCGGACGGCCAGGTCGAGCCGCATCCCGGCCACCGGCTGACCTTCCGCCTGGCCGACCGGTCGCTGCGTCAGACCAACCCGGTTCTCGGTGTCGTTGCCCGGCTCCTCGACCTCGCCGACTCCCGGCTCACCGCCTCGGAGGTCCTCGACCTCGTCGCCATGCGACCGGTGCGCAGGAGGTTCCGTCTCGACGAGGACGCCCTCGAGCGGGTCGGCGACTGGGTTCGCAGGGCGGGCGTCCGGTGGGGGCTCGACGTGGAGGCCCGCGCGCCCTACGGCCTCGCCGGCGTCAGCCAGAACACCTGGCGCCACGGCCTCGACCGGATCCTCCTCGGCGTCGCCATGGACGAGGACGGCCTCCGGACGGTTGGCACCGCGCTCCCGCTCGACGACGTCGACAGCACCGAGGTGGACCTGGCCGGCCGGCTCGCCGAGCTCCTCGACCGGCTCGACGCCGTGATCGGACTGCTCAACACCGAGCAGCCGCTCGACGGCTGGGTCGCGGCCCTCACCGACGCCGTCGACGCGTTCACCGATGTCGCCCCGCGCGACGCGTGGCAGGTCAGCCAGGCCAAGGCCACCCTCGCCGCAGCTGCCGCCACCGCGAGCGGCGCCGGCGCAGGAACCAGGCTGAAGCTCTCCGACGTGCGTGCCCTGCTCGGCGACCGGCTGGCCGGGAGGCCCACCCGCGCCAACTTCCGCACCGGTCACCTGACCGTGTGCACGATGGTGCCGATGCGATCGGTGCCGCACCGGGTGGTGTGCCTGCTCGGCCTCGACGACGGAGTGTTCCCGCGCAGCACCCGCATCGACGGCGACGACGTCCTCGCCCGCGACCCGCGGGTTGGCGAGCGGGACCAGCGCTCGGAGGACCGCCAGCTGTTCGTCGACGCGATCCTGGCCGCCGAGGAACGGCTGGTGGTGCTCTACACCGGCGCCGACGAGCGCACCGGTGCCGAGCGGCCTCCGGCAGTGCCGCTGGGGGAGATGCTCGACGTGCTCGACCGCACGGCGACCGCTGTGGGCGGCCGTTCGGTCCGGGAGCGGGTACTCGTCCGGCACCCCCTGCAGCCGTTCGACGCCCGCAACTTCGCCGGAGGGCTCCTCCACCACGACGGGCCGTTCAGCTTCGACCGGGCCTCCTTCGACGGCACCCTCGCACTGCGCGACGGGCAGGCCGAGCAGCCCGCGTTCCTCGCGGCGCCGCTCCCCGCGACGGAGGCAGCCGCGGTGGTCGCGCTGGAGTCGTTGACACGGTTCCTGGAGCACCCGGTGCGCGGGTTCCTGCGCGAACGCCTCGACGTGCGCACCGCGGACGAGAAGGACGAACCCTCCGACGCCGTGCCCGTCGCGCCGGACAACCTGGAGCTGTGGCACATCGGCAACCGGATGCTGCGGGCCGGGCTGGCCGAGCTCTCCCGGGACGACGCCCAGCGCGTCGAGCGCCTGCGTGGGGAGCTGCCGCCCGGGCGCCTCGGCGCAGGTGTCCTGGAGCCCATCACCGAGCACGTCGACGGCCTGCTCCACCAGTGCCGCGGCCTCCTCGGGCAGCCGCCGGAGAGCTACGACGTCTCGCTCGAGCTGCCGTGCGGGGTCGGCGTCGCGGGGACGGTGCCGCGCGTGCACGGCCACCGGGTGCTGCGCATCGAGTACTCTAGGCTCTCCGCGAAGCACCGGATCCGGGCCTGGGCACAGCTGCTCGCCCTCACGGCGCAGTACCCCGACCGCGACTGGGTCGCGGTCACCGTCGGCCGGGGCGACAAGAAGACCCCGGTCCTCGGCTCGTTCCTGGGCCCGGTGCCTCCCGACCGGGCGCGCGAGCACCTCGACGGCCTGGCCGGGGTGTACCGGCTCGGCCTCACCCGGCCGCTGCCGGTGCCGCCGAGGACGGCCTGCGCGTACGCCGAGAAGCGCGGCACGGGCTCGAACCCCGCCAACGCCGCGCAGCTCGCCGGCAAGGAGTGGATGACCAAGGGCAACGCGAGGACCTGGGGCGAGTTCGACGACGGCGACCACCGCCGCTGCGGCCTCCGGTCCCTCGACGACCTTCTCGCCGAGCCGCCGGTGCCCGGTCTGCCGTACGTCGACGAGCCGCACCTGTTCGGGCAGGTGGCCCGGACGATCTGGACCCCGCTGCTCGAGGTGGAGGCGATCGAGTCATGACGGCGGCTGCGTTGAAGCCCGTCTTCGACCTGTGCGGTGACCTCCCTGAGGGCACCACCGTCCTGGAGGCCAGCGCCGGCACCGGCAAGACGCACACGATCGCCGGCCTCGCGGCCCGCTACCTCGCCGAGGGGGTGGCCCGGATCGACGAGCTGATGCTGGTCACCTTCGGCCGAGCTGCCACGGCGGAGCTTCGTGAGCGGGTCCGGCAACGCCTCACCGAGGTCACCGCGGAGATGGAGGACCTCGAACGGGCCCGGACCTCGACGGACGACCTGGTGCGCCGGCTGGCCACGGGGCCCTCCGACGAGGTCGAGCTGCGGCGACGCCGGCTGGCGCGCGGGGTGGCCGACTTCGACGCCGCCACCATCGCCACGACGCACGGTTTCTGCCACCAGATGCTGGCCGGCCTGGGCATCGCGGCGGACCTCGACGCCGACGTGACCTTCGCCGAGGCGACCGGCGACCTGGTCGCCGACGTGGCGACCGACCTGTACCTCGCCGACTACGGACGCGACGACAGCCCGGAGCCGGGCGACTCCTTCGGCTTCTCGGTCGCCGCGGACCTGGCGGCCCAGGCGGTGGGCGACCCCTCGGCCGAGCTGGAACCGCGCGAGGCCGGTCCCGGCACCGAGGCACGGGTGCGGCTCGACTTCGCCGAGCGGGCGAGGGCCGAGGTGCAGCGCCGCAAACGCCGGATGCGGGTGATGGACTACGACGACCTGCTCGTCTACCTCCGCGATGCCCTGTGCCACCCGGAGACCGGTGAGGACGCGTGCGAGCGCATCCGGGCGCGCTACAAGATCGTGCTCGTCGACGAGTTCCAGGACACCGACCCGGTGCAGTGGGAGATCCTCGAGCGCGCCTTCCACCGCCACCGGACGCTGGTGCTCATCGGCGACCCGAAGCAGGCGATCTACGCCTTCCGCGGCGCCGACGTCGTCACCTACCTGCTCGCCAAGGAGTCGGCCCTGTCGGAGGCCACCCTCGGCCGCAACTGGCGCAGCGACCGTCCGCTCGTCGAGGGGCTGCTTCACCTGACCGGCGACACCGCCCTGGGCGACCGCGACATCGTGGTGTCGAAGGTCGACGCCGCCCACGACGAGCCGTCGCTGCGCGGCGCCCCGTCGCCGTCACCGGTGCGGATCCGGCGCGTGCCGCGCTCGGAGTTCGGTGTCGCCAACGACAAGCACATCCAGGTCGGCGAGGCCCGCTCGTTCGTGGCCCGCGACGTCGCCGCGGACGTCGTACGCCTGCTCTCAGCGGGCGCCGAGATCGTCGAGCGCTCCGGAACGACGCGTCCGGTGGAGGCGGCGGACGTCGCCGTTCTCGTCCACCGCAACGACGACGGGGCGCAGGTCCGCGACGCGCTCCGGGAAGTCGACGTCCCGGTCGTGCTCACCGCCACCACGTCGGTGTTCCTCTCCGACGCTGCCGACCACTGGCTGACGCTGCTGAGCGCGCTCGAGCAGCCCCACCGCACGGGCCTGGTGCGCAGCGCGGCGATGACCGACTTCGTCGGATGGTCCGCCGCCGCCCTGGCCGAGGCCGACGAGGCGGAGCAGGAGGCTCTCGGGGCTCGCCTGCGCGCCTGGGCCGAGACCCTCACCGACCACGGTGTCGCGGCCCTGGTCGAGGCGGTCACCGCCACCGGCATGCCCCGACGGGTGCTCGCTCGCGACGACGGTGAGCGGGACCTCACCGACCTCCGCCACATCGGGCAGGCGCTCCATCAGGCTGCGACGGAGGGCTACGGCGGCGTGTCGTCGCTCGTCCAGTGGCTGCAGCACCGGATCGCCGAGGCCGCGGGCGACATCGACGAGGAGCGCAGCCGACGGCTGGACTCCGACGCCAAGGCCGTGCAGGTGATGACGATCTGGCGTGCCAAGGGCCTGGAGTTCCCGGTCATCTACGCGCCGTTCCTGTGGGACAAGAGCATCAACGTCTACGAGACCCTGCGGCTGCACCGCGACGACAGGCAGCGGGTGCTCGACGTGGGTGGCAGGACCGGCCCCGGCTACACCAGGCGCAAGGAGGCTCACGTCACCGAGGACGTGGGGGAGTCGCTGCGGCTCGCCTACGTCGCGCTGACCCGGGCGCGCTGCCAGGTCGTCGCCCACTGGGCTCCGGGGTGGAACACCGTCAACGCGCCACTGCACCGGCTGCTGTTCGGGGAACGCGACCCCGAGGGGAACCTTCCCCTCAAGGTCCCGCGACCCTCGGAGGAAGACGCGCGCGCGCGACTGGACGCTGTGGCCGCTCGCACGGGGGGCCTGCTGGCGGTGGAGACGGCCGGGGCTCCCTCGGAGGATCGCCTCGAGGTGCCGCCCGAGGAGCCGGCGGACCTCTCGGTTCGGGAGTTCGCCCGCGGGCTGGACCGGATCTGGGGACGGTCGTCCTACTCGGGGATCACCGCCGGTCTGCACGAGGCGTCGGGGGCCGCGCACACGGTGAGCGAGCCGGAAGGTCCGGGCCTGACCGACGAGCCCGCCGGGGCTCCGCCCGTGGACGGTGCCGTTGCCGAACCCGGCGCCGAGCAGTCGCCGGTCTCGCCGATGACCGACCTCCCGTCCGGGGCGGCGTTCGGCACGCTGGTCCACGAGGTCCTGGAACGCGTGGACTTCGCCGCGCCCGACCTCGTCGCGGAGCTCACCTCGGCGGCCGAGGTCGAGGGTGCCGAGAGGTTCGTCGGCGTCCCGGCGGCCGGGCTGGCACAGGCGCTCGAGCCATCGCTGCTGACCCCGCTCGGACCACTCGCGGGTGGCCTCCGGCTCCGGGACGTCGGGCGGGGCGACCGGCGCGACGAGATGGAGTTCGAGCTGCCGCTCGCCGGGGGCGACACCCCGTACGGGGAGGTCCGGGTCGGCGAGGTCGCGGACCTGCTGCGCCGGCACCTGCCGGCCGGTGACCCCCTGGTGGAGTACGCCGACGACCTCGACGTGCCCCTGCTCGACCAGCGCCGCCTCCGCGGCTTCCTCACCGGCAGCATCGACGTCGTGCTGAGGGTCCGCCCAGGTCGCGGGGAGGAGCCGCGCTACCTCGTCGTGGACTACAAGACCAACCGGCTCGTCGCCGGGGAGGTCCTCACCGCCCACGCCTACCGGCCCGACGCGCTTGCCGTCGCGATGCGCCACGCCCACTACCCGCTGCAGGCGCTGCTGTACTCGGTCGCGCTGCACCGGTACCTTCGCTGGCGTCAGGCGGGCTACGACCCGCAGACCCACCTCGGCGGAGTGCTGTACCTCTTCCTGCGGGGGATGTGCGGACCGGACACCCCGGTCGTGGGCGGCGTTCCTTGCGGCGTCTTCTCCTGGTCGCCTCCGGCTGCCCTGGTCACCGACCTGTCCGACCTGCTGCACGGAGGTGCCTCGTGACGGCAGTCGACCTCGAGGGCCTCGAGCTCGCGCAGCGTGCGTCGGGTCTGCTGGCGACCTTCAACCGGGCCGGTGTCCTCGGTCTCGCGGACGTGCACGTGGCGCAGCGCCTGTGCGAGCTGTCGGAGGAGGCGGACGAGTCGGTGCTGCTGGCCGCGGCGCTGGCCGTCCGCGCGGTGCGGCAGGGGTCGGTGTGCTTCACGCTCGCCTCCGTCGCGGACACCACCGCCGTCGACGGCCTCTCCGCGGAGGAGGTCGCCGGCCTGCCTTGGCCCGCGGTGTCCGCCTGGGGTGCGGCGCTCTCGGCGAGCCGGCTCGCCGCCGTCGGCCCCGAAGGTCCCGCCGACCGGCCCCTGCGGTACGTCGACGGGCTGGTGTACCTCGACCGCTACTGGCGACAGGAGCGCGTCGTCGCCGACTACGTCGACCGGGCGACGACGGCCAAACCGGTCACCGTGGACCCTGCCGAGCTCGCCTCCGCGATCGCTCGGCTCTTCCCCGCAGCCGGCCCCGACCGGCAGAGGCTGGCCGCCGCGGTGGCGGCGCACCGGAGGTTCAGCATCGTCGCCGGCGGCCCCGGGACGGGAAAGACGACGACGGTGGCACGGCTGCTCGCGGTGCTCCAGGACGTGGCGGGGGGCAGCCTGCGCATCGCGATGGCGGCGCCTACGGGCAAGGCTGCTGCGCGCCTCACCGAGGCGGTCACCCACGCCACAGCCGAGCTGCCCGACGAGGACCGAGAACGCCTCGGCCCACTGAGCGCGAGGACGCTGCACCGGCTGCTCGGGAGCAAGCCCGGTGCACGCACCCGCTTCTGGCACGACCGCGACAACCGGCTGCCCTACGACGTCGTCGTCGTCGACGAGGCCTCGATGGTGTCTCTGACGATGATGTCGCGCCTGGTGGAGGCGCTGCGGCCGACCTGCCGGCTGATCCTCGTGGGCGACCCCGACCAGCTCTCCTCGGTGGAGGTCGGGGCCGTGCTCGGTGACCTCGTCCACCGTGACGTACCGGTCGAGGTAGTACCTGCAGCCGCGGTGTCCTCGCTGGTGCCCGAGGACCTTGCGGCACTCGGCGAGGTGGAGCAGGAGGCGGCGCTGCGCGGCGGCATCGTCCGGCTGACGACCGTGCACCGCTTCTCCCCAGAGATCCAGGCGCTCGCCGAGGCGATCCGCGTCGGCTCCGCGGAGGCCCTCGAGGACGTCCTCGGCGAGGACCACCCGTGCCTCGAGCTCGTCGACGCGGATCCCGAAGACCCGAGGTTCGCCTGCGCGACGTTGACCCAGGACGTGCTCCACTCCGGCCGCAGCCTCGTCGAGGCTGCGCGTGGCGGAAGGGCAGAGGCGGCGCTCTCGGCACTCGACGCGCACCGCGTCCTGTGCGGACACCGCGAAGGGCCCTACGGCGTCGCGCGGTGGGCGCGGCAGGTCGAGGAGTGGCTCGCCGAGGACATCGACGGCTACGCCAAGGACGGCCAGTGGTACGTCGGGCGCCCCCTCCTCGTCACCTCGAACGACTACCAGCTGCGGCTGTTCAACGGAGACACCGGTGTGGTGCTCTCGGTCGAGGGGGAGCCACGAGCGGCGTTCCGCAGGGACGGGCAGGTCGATCTGTTCGGCCCGAGCCGCCTCTCCGACGTGCAGACCGTCCATGCCATGTCGGTGCACCGCAGCCAAGGCAGCCAGTTCGACAAGGTCACGCTCGTGCTCCCTCCGGAGGGGTCGCCACTGCTGACGCGCGAGCTCGTCTACACCGCCGTGACGCGCGCCAAGGAGCACGTCCGGATCATCGGGACCCAGGCCGCGCTCGTGAGCGCCATCCAGCGGCCGATCCAGCGCGCGAGCGGCCTGCGCCGCTGACGCGCCGGGCCAGGGCCGCCACGGTCACCGCACGGCGAGCTCCGTAGCAGGGTCTCGGGAGCGCGTCGGTGCCGATCCGTGGGAGGCTCGACCTGCGGGGGAGCGACGAAGGAGACCTGATGTCCATCACGGCGATGTCGGCCGCGGAGTACTACGCGCACCTACTCGCGAAGGTCGAGGCCCGCGACGACCTGGTCCACCACAGGCACACGCTCGCCTACGCCACGGGGAGCTGGGACTTCTACCGCATCGCGTCCAGTGACATCGGCCCGGACGACAAGGTGGTGGTCGTGCGGGCGACCATCCACGGCGACGAGACCGCCGGCGCGCTGACAGTGCTCGACTACCTCGACGAGCTCGTCGACCACGCCCACGAACGCGGCGTCGGACTGATCCTCTACCCGCTCGGCAACCCGTCCGGGTTCGACCTCGGGATCCGCTACAACGCCGACCACCACATGGGGGAGGGCAACAACGACTTCATCCGGTACGTCATGGAGGACGGCTCGATCCAGAGCGACCTGCTCGATGGCAAGCCTTTCGAGAGCTGGGTGTACGCCGACGATCCCGACGTGGACGTCGACCTGCCTGTCGAGGCACGGCTGATGCTCGACCTGGCGCGGCGGGACCCGCTCGGCCAGCTGGTCGCAGCGTTCGACCTGCACCAGGACCATGTGACAGAGGGACTGCCGGCCCGGACCTACCAGTACGCCTTCGGTGATCTCAGCCGCTACGCGGGGATCGTGGCACGGGTCCACGAGGTGGTCCCGCCCCTGGTGGACTTCGACATGGCCGCTGGCTTCGGCGAGCAGATCGACGAGCACGGCAACGTGCTGCCTCGTGAACCCGACAACGCCGTCCGCACGGACCACGACGGCTTCATCGTTCGCCACGACGGCACGTTCTCCGACTTCTACCAGCGCATCGGGGTGCCGCACAGCATCGCCACCGAGACCACCGGCGCGACTCCGATGGAGGACGCCTGCCGGGTGAACTGGATCTGGCTGACCGGGGTCATTGACCTGGTCTGCGCCGAATCTGGTCAGGCTCGGACCAACCGGTCTATATCACCCCCGAACACCACGAACTCTGCCTAGAATCTGCCTGCCCCCCTGCCGTTGGGACGGCCATGAAGCAGGGGGATCACATGCCCAAGCACGCCACGACCAACCGTGTCGGACTGCTCGGACTCGTCATGGCATCGGTCGCGCTCGCACCGGGGCTCAGCCCGGCGTCGGCCCGGGTCGCGACCGTTGAGCTCCAGCCGGCGGAGGTGCAGGTCGTCGATCTGCCCGGCCGGGAGCGGGCGCGACCGCGTGCGGTGGCACCGGTGGGCGAGACCGACGACTTCGGGGTCGTGATCCAGAGGGAGGCCGACCCCACGAACCGTTTCGCAGGCAACGCCGAGCCGGTGCTGGTCGACGGCGACGAGACGAGCAACCTCGACAAGCCGGTGGACGCCGTCTTCGGCAACCGCCTGGTGCACACTCCAAGCAGGAACCTGCCTGCTGAGGTGGTCACCAGACTCCTTCCCGGCACCTCGTGGGAGACCCTCGGCGTACCCGACGGGCACGAGCTCGTCGACTACACCAGCGACGGTCTCCTCCTCGCGACGCCGGTCGATGGCCCGACGCCTCAGCAGCTCCACGTGCTGCCGTGGTCGGGCGGTGAGCTGCTCGAGGTGACAGGTCTCCCCGCGGGATTCGCGGTGGCCGGTGCCGAGGTCGCTCGCGACCGGCACGCCACCGTCCTCCGACTGACGCCGGTCGCCGGCGGCACGGGCGCAAAGCTGTACGTCGACACGTCCGCTCGGGAGGCCTGGCTCCTGGACTTCGCCGGCACCGCCTGCTCGGCCTCATCGACGCACCCGTGGGGGCTCAACGACGGTGTCCTGGCCTGGCACGGCTCCGACGCGGGCACACACGTGCTGTGCAGCCTGCCGGTGCCCTCACCCGGCGACGAGGCGACCCAGCCCTTCGCGATGCGCCACGCCCCCACCTACCCCGGCGTCACGAGCCAGTGGTTCAACGTCGCGGTGATGCCACTCGGTGAGACCGTCCTCGTCTCGCGCCACGGCCTGGGCCTCAACCAGTGGAGTGCAGACACGCAGCTGCCCGTGTACGCCGTGCAGCCGGACGGCTCCTGGAACGTGCTCGACGAGGCGGCCTGGGGCCATGACGTCCGGCCGGCGAGGCCAGGCCACGTCCTCCTCACCGGGGGGCCCACGCCGCAGGAGCAGGCCGTGCGCCGGGTCGCCGCAGACCGGAGCTCCACCGTCCTCGCGACCATGTCGCCGGTGCGGGCGGCGTACGACTCCGTCGCCGTCGACGGGTCCCGCGTTGCCTTCGTCGACGACTCGGCGGTCGGCAACGCAGTCGTCCAGAACACCCTCGGCCCCGATGGTGACTGGACCTCGTCCGAGGGGGAGGTGCTCGATGAGCGCGTCGACGGGGCCCTCGTCGCGGGTGCCGGCGCGCTCGCCTGGGGCAGTGGCTACCCGAACGGCACCAAGTGGGCGATCAGGTCGAGCGAGGGTGTGACGACCAAGGGCTCCTTCCCCCACAACGGGAGCGTGCAGGGCCCGTTCCGCGCGGTGAGCGACCCGTGGATCCTCCACGAGGACTACTGGTACGACTCGGTGATCGACACTGGCTCAGGTGCGGTCACCGCGGTCATCGGCACCGAGTCGAGCTGGTCGGACCTGCTCGACGGGGTGCTCTACCTGCCCAACGTGTCGGTTCCCGGGGCCCGGTCGGGCATTGTCGTCGCCCGAGACCTCGCGACCGGCCAGGCCGCGGAGATCAAGACTCCGGGCTGTTCCAGGAGCTCGAGCGTCCAGGTCGCCGGGTCCTGGATGCTGGTCCACTGTCTGGACGCCGACGGCAAGTTCACCGCGATGGTCTACGACCGCACCGGGAAGGTGGCTGCGTTCGGAGCCCCCACCTGGGTCGAGGTCGTGCTCGGCGACGGGTTCCTCGTGCGTCGCCTCGACGACGGGACTTTGCACTGGTACGACGCCTCCCTGGGCGGGGGCCCGATCGTTTGGCAGCCCCTCGGTGACCTGCGGACCGACAACCCCGATGCCTTCCAGTCGCTGGCGGTGAGCAAGGGCACCGCACCGACCGTGGCGTGGTTCCATCGCCGCACCGCGAAGCTGGCGACGCTGCCCGTCGAGACGAGCCCGCTCCAGCCGAAGCCCGTCGGAGTCACTGCCCCCTCGGCACCCGTTGTCACCGCGGTGGGCCGCGACCGGTCGGTCAAGCTCACGTGGCCGGCGTCGAGCCCGGAGCAGCGGGTCACCGCCTACTACGTGACGAACGTCGGCACCGGCGGCTCGCCGAAGCTGCTACCTGGGGACGCGACCTCGCACACCTTCTCCGGCCTCACGAACGGCAAGACCTACAACGTCAGGGTCACCGCGATCAACATCGCCGGACGAACCGACTCCCAGGTCGTCTCCGCGACGCCGCTCGCGCCGCCGGCACGAGCCACGAACATCCAGGTCGAGGTCGACCCGCTGACGTCGAGGACGCGGGTGACCTGGGACTGGACCGCGAGCCCGAACAGCGAGCCCCTCAAAGGCTTCGACGTCTGGGTCGACCAGCCGTTCGTCGAGGGTCTCCCGACCGATGCCCGGTCCGCGACGTTCGAGTTCCCGCAGGCGTGGACGGGCCCTGTGACCGTCGAGTCGCGGGGCACCCGCCAGAGCGCGACGGCCGACAGCGAAGAGGTCAGCTGGCCGGGGACCGACACCACGGCTCCCGCGTCGAGCGTCACCGACGTCCCCAAGGTGCTGCTCGGCAACGCCCTGACCCTGCGGGTCCGTGCCGGGGACGATCGGGCGCTCGCCGCCCGGCCGGTCGACCTGCGTTGGCGCACCGCCGCTGCCGGTGAGCGGCTCGACCCGTGGCGCCGCCCTGCGGCATGGCAGGAGATCCAGCCGGGAGGGGTCCGCGTGACCAAGCTCGCTGCCGGGTCGACGCACTGCTTCTCCTCGCGTGCCCGTGACCACGTCGGCAACGTCTCTGCGTGGAGCCCCGCCCGCTGCACCTCCGTCGCGATAGATGACCGGGCGATGGTGCGGCAGGGGACCTGGAAGAACCTGAAGGGCTCGCGTTGGTTCCGGTCGACCGCACGGTCCTCCTCGTCGGTGCAGGCGACGCTGGACGTGGGCCGGGCGCGCGCGGAGACCGGCTGGCTGGTCGCCACCACGTGCCCCAGGTGCGGGCGGGTGCAGGTGTACATCGACAACGGGACATTCGGGTCGGTGAACCTCGGCTCCGACGTACGCCGGGACCGGCAGCTGCTGAAGCTCCCGTGGCGAATGCGGATGGGCGGTCGGGTCACGCTGCGGCCGGTGGCCAACGGCAAGCCGGTGATCGTGGATGGGATCGCCTTCCGGAGCTATTAGGCAAAGAGAGCGGACTGCGGCCGGCTCGCACTGCGTCGACGTGGCTGTGCCAGGGCCGGCAGGACGAGGAGCGGCTCGTGCGGGACGCGCTTGCCGTCGCGCTGATACTGACGGAAGGACGTGAGCCGCTCCAGAACCGGGGACCTTGGACCCTGGCCGTCATCGGTGCCCGCGCCGTTTTCTGAGCGTATGACTCCGGCGAGCCGGATCGAGCGTGCGAGCGCCACCGACCGGGCGTTCCTGGCCATGGACACAGGGACGGTGCCCGAGCAGCTCGGGGTGGTCCTCAGGCTCGATCCCACGAGCGACCTCGACGTCGCCGAGGTCCGTCGGCTGCTCGCGGAGCGGGTCGGGTCGGTCCCGCGGCTGCGTCGGCGGCTCGTGCGTGCGCCGGTCGGCGCGGGAGGACCGATCTGGGTCGACGACGCCGGCTTCGACATCCGTGACCATCTCCGCGAGGTCGAGTGCCGTGCCCCGGGGGACGAACGGGCGCTGCTCGACACGGCGCTGGACGTGGCGATGACCCCGCTCCGTCGCGATGCGCCCCTGTGGTCCGCGGCCTACGTCACGGGCCTCGCAGGCGGAGGAACGGCTCTCGTGCTCGTCCTCCACCACGCGCTCGCGGACGGTATCGGCGGCCTCGCCGTCCTGGCCTCACTCGTCGACCCCGTCGACCCCGGGGCCGGTGCGAGCCGCGCGTCAGGGGAGCGCTTCCCGCAGCCTCCTCCCACCATGATCGACCTCGCGCGGGATGCGGCAGTGCGCAGGCTGCAGGCGGTGACGCGCACACGGTCCTCCTGGTGTCTGCTCCGTCGGTCGATGGGAGCCGGGGGAGGGATGCGGCCGCCACGGATCGAGGAGTGCTCGCTGGTGAGCCGGACCGGACCGCGCCGCCGACTGGCCGTGCTCCGGATCGACCACGAGGGCCTTCGGCGGGCCGCTCACCGACACGGCGCCACCACGAACGACGCTGTCCTCGTGGCGGTCGCAGGCGCCCTCCACCGGCTGCTGCTGGCACGAGGGGAGTCGGTCGCGTCCCTGGTCGTCACCGTGCCGGTGTCGGGTCGAGGCGCCGAAAGCGGGTCCGAGCTGGGCAACATGGTCAGCCCGCTCCTGGTGCCGGTACCCGTGACGGGCGGAGTGGAGGAGCGGCTGGCCGAGGTCGCCGGCCTGGTCCGTGCCAGCAAGCAGGCCGCCACCGGCCCGCCACCGATCGCCCTCCTCGGGTGGTTGTTCCGGCCGCTTGCCAGGCTCGGCGGCTACCACTGGTACATGAGGCACCAGAGGCGGTTCCACACGCTGGTCAGTCACGTCCGTGGCCCTGACCAGCCGCTTGCCTTCGGTGGCGTGCCGATCGTGGAGGCGATCCCGGTGGGGCTCGGGGAGGGCGGCAACACGACCGCCTACTTCGAGGTGTTCACCTACCGAGGGACCTTGACGGTCTCGGTTGTCGTCGATCCCGACCTGGTTCCGGACCTCGCCGTACTCGTCGGCGCACTCCACTCGGAGCTGGCGCTGGTCGCACGTGTCGGGGGGCCGACAGGTCGAAGGTCCCTACAACCTCCCCCCGTCGTCTGAGATGCTGCCGCCCATAGCTTCGGGGGTGGTTCGAGATGCCGACCATTGCGGTGCTGCCGAAGGGGGACGTCCGCGAAGCGGCCGCGCTCTTCGCGCGAGCCTTCGACCGCGACCAGGTCGCACGCCTGGTCAGTCCGGACCCCGAGCAACGACGACGCTTCCAGGAGCGCGGCGGGCGTGCCCAGATCGACCGGGCGATGCCCTACCGGCACGTCTTCGGCGCCTACGAGGACTCGGTCCTGCGAGGCATCGCCGTCTGGCTGCCGCCCGGGGTCACGGTCCGAGGGTCGGTGCGCCCGCCGTTGACCGCGCTCCCGCGAATGGGTCGTGCAGTGCGGCAGCCTGGAGCGGTGCGGCTCGTCCGCCAACGCCAGAAGGGGCTCAAACAGGCACAGTCGACCCCGGGATGGCACCTCGCCTTCCTGGCTACCGACCCGGACTTCCAGCGTCGTGGCATCGGGCGCCGCCTGATGGAGCACGTGCTCTCGCGCGCCGACGCCGATGACACGCCGGTGTGGCTGGAGACGTCGGACCCGGTGAACGTGCCGTTGTACGAGAAGTTCGGGTTCGTCACCATCGCGGAGGCTCGTGGCGGACCGGACCTGCCCACCTTCTGGGTGATGGTCCGAGAGGCGCAGCGGCCCAGCGGGTGAACCGTGCGGACCCGCGACCGCGCTGCCGCTCACGGCTGAAGTCGGGCGTCGAGGAAGGCGAGGACCTCACGCCGCCACTGCCCAGGCGCTGCGTCGAGCCCATGCGTGTGGGAGGCGCCGGCCACCTCCAGCACCTTGACGCGCGAGGGTGCTGCGCCGGCGAAGCCCTCGGCCGCCAACGCCTCGTCAGGCTCCTCACCGGCGGTGACCAGCAGGAAGTCCGTCTCCGCTGTGGAGGCGACTGCCTCGTGGAGTGCCGTGGGCGGTGAGGTCTGCGTGAGCAGGTCCGCGACCCCGAAGGTGAGGCGGTCGAGCCCCCGCTGCACGGTGCCCTGGATCCCGCCGGGCAGCCACTGGTCCTTGTCGACCGCGGTGCGCGCGGTGGCACCCTCGGCAACCACGGCCCGGACCTGAACGCCCGGCGCCGCAGCCGCGCCGATCGCCTCCTCGCCACCCATCGACAGGCCGAACAGCCCGAGCCGGTCGGCATCGACGTCAGGCCGGGCGGCGAGGAAGTCGAGCGCGGCGGCGACGTCCCGGTCGCCGTACCAGCCGAGGTCCATGCCTCTGCCGCCGCTCTCCCCGTGGCCGCGTGCATCGACGAGCAGCAGACCGTAGCCGTGTCGCCCGAGCACGGCGGCCTGGTCGAGGGTCGCTGTCCGCGTCGAACCGGCACCGTGCCTGAGGACCAGGGCGGCCCGGTTCTCCGACGGGACGTACCAGCCCGAGATCCGGACACCGTCGGACGTCTCGAGCTCCACGTCGCGGTAGTGGAGACCGTGGTCGGCCGGCGTGCCGGATCCCAGGACGGTGGGGGGTACGACGCTCGCCATCACGCCCAGCGCGATCGAGGACACGACCATCAGCACGACGAGCCCAGCCGGGACCAGGACGAGTCGCCACCGTCGCCGGAGCCTGTTCCAGGCGACACCTCCGGCGTACCCGAGGAGGACGAGCCCGACGACGAGCAGCGCAAGGCCGACGACCGTGTTGGGCGAGAGCCCGACCTTCTGCAGGTGGCGCAGGCCGACCCCCGCCCCGGCGGCCGCGCCCACGATGCCCGCGACCAGCGCGCCGGACGCAAGGACGACCGGATGGGCTGGCTCGTGCTCGGCGGTCATCGCGCTCCAACGCGTCGGCCTGATCGTCCTTCCATCGTCGAGGCGCAGGGGCGGTGGTGACAGGGCCGATCGTCCCTCCCGCTCGGCCGTGCGGTGTCAGGATGAGCGACAACGTCTCCGTCAGGAGCGAGGGACACGTGGACGGACCAGCGGGGGTGGCGCTCGTCGCCGCGACAGCTGTGCATGCAGGGTTCCAGGCGGTCGTGACCCTGCAGGTCTACCCGGCCTTCAGGGAAGTGCCCCAGGAGAGCTGGCCGCACTTCCACACCGCTCACTCGCGCCGCATCGCCGGGATCGTCGTGGTGGTGTACGGCTCGTTGGTCGCTGTGTCGGCGTGGGTCCTCGTTGCCGGGCCCCGGAACGCAGGCACCCTGGCTGCGATCGGGTTCGCCGCGCTGGCGATGCTCACGACGGCCGCCGTGGCCGCTCCTGCTCATGGCCGGTTGAGCGGTGGACGTGGGGACCGGGAGCTGGCCAGGCTCCTACGCGCCGACCGGGTGCGCTTCGTCGCCGGCGTGCTCGCGGCGGGTGCGGCCGTCGTCGGCGTCGTTCCTGGAGTCACTTGACGGGAGGCGTGCCGATCCCGACGACAGCGACGCCGCGACCAGCCCGGCCACGATGACCATCGCCGCGAGGACGAGCACCCAGTCACCGGCCGCGGCGTACGGGGTCCGCCCGTCGGCCAGGGTCAGGTCGACGACGGCGCTCGTCTGCTCGCCGGGGGTGACCCACAGCAGGAGCCGTCCCTTCTCGTCGAACGCGGCGGTCGTCCCCGTCAACGCGACGTGCACGACCGGACGACCCGTCTCGACCGCTCGGACGGCAGCGACAGCGGCGTGCTGGGGTTGGGCCCAGGTGTCCTGGAAGGTGGTGCTGGCGGTCTGGTAGACCAGCAGCTCCGAGCCGAGCCCGACCTGGCGGCGGGCCATGTCCGGGAAGGTCGACTCGA
Source organism: Nocardioidaceae bacterium (assembly GCA_035461195.1). Classification (GTDB taxonomy): domain Bacteria; phylum Actinomycetota; class Actinomycetes; order Propionibacteriales; family Nocardioidaceae; genus Nocardioides_C. Next base: position 35,823 of record DATHVS010000264.1, on the reverse strand, counting down.
AGCAGATGAGGGGCCCGAAGGTCACCTCGCCCGAGCGCATGACGACCTGTCCCTCCCCGCGACCGCGGTCGACCTCGGCGGCGTCGCTGACGCGCGCGACCCAGCCGAGGACGCGACGCAGCGGGATGTACTCCCCGAACGGCACGAGCCGGGTCTTCACGTAGCTTCCGTCGAGGCCGTCCGAGGTGACCAGCACCGAGGTCTTGAGGATTCTGCCGTCCATCGTGAGGGCGTCGACGTTGACCAGCACGTCCGCGTCGGTACGCCGGGTGAGGTCGACCAGCTCGCCGACGAGGGCGGGACTCCCGGCCAGGTCGTAGCCCACGCTGCTCTCGCCCCACACCACCAGGTCGGGCTGCTCGGGGGCGAGCTCCTCGGTGAGCCGGAACTGGCGCTCGAGCCGGCCGTCAGGGCCGCCCATGTCACCGGGCTGGACGATGCCAACACGCACCACGTCCCCGGGGTCCGGCTCCGGGCTCCCCGCCGCCCAGGCGGGCCCGACGGCGAGGGCGGACACGGTCAGGACCGCCACTGTGCCTCGAGCACGCGCGCGGTCGGTCAGGAGGAGAACCACCAGGGCGACGTTCACGGCGACGACCAGGAAGCCGGTCAGCCAGACCCCACCGAGGGCGGCGGAGGCCAGGAGAGCAGGCTGGTTCCACTGCGAGACGCCGAGCAGGGCCCAGGGACCGCCGAGGCTCTGCCACGAGCGGACCGCCTCGACCGCGACCCACCCCGACGGCAGCACGAGGATCCCGCCGAGCAGGGTCCTGGTCCGGGGACGGCCGGCCAGCATCCGCCACACCGCCCACCCCCACGGCACCCACAGCAGTCCGAGGCCGAACGCGACGAGGACCAGCGCAGGTCCGGTGACGGGCGCGAGCCAGTACGCCGAGGAGGCAATGTAGCCGGCACCGACCCACCAGCCCCGGACCGCGGCCTCGCGTGCAGTCGGCGAGGCCTGGAGCACCAGGAGCAGCGGCACGAGGCCGACCCAGGCGAACCACCACCACGCCGGCTCCGGGAACGCCAGCACCGGTACGGCACCGGCCAGCAGGGCCAGCACCCGTCCCCGCCAACGTCGCGTCGGACGGGGAGCGCGGGCGCGACTCGCGAACGGCCAGACGCCGAGGAGCTGCGCGAAGACAAGCCACGCCGCCAGGAAGGCCGCGGCCAGCCACCACAGCAGCGGCCGGATCCGGCTCGGGTCCCACAGGGGCACCATCAACAGGCCCGCGAGCACGAACGCGACGTTGTACAGGACGTCGTAGACGGAGAAGACCCTGCCGCGGACCTTGTCAGCCGTGGCTCCACCGACGAGGGCGTCGACGAGCACCTTCAGCAGCTGGAAGGACAGGGCCGTGACGCCGAGGCCGGCGACGAGGACGACCAGGTTCGAGGCGAGCCCCCCGGCGTACAGCGCGACGGTCGGTGGCAGGAACGCAAGAGGGAGCAGCGCCGCGGGAGACCAGCGGCGGGCGCACGCGGGCGCGGCGAACGAGCCGGCGAACGCGGCGACCCCGGTGACCGCGAGCGCGAGACCGTAGCCGGAGACCTCGAGTCCGAACTGGGAGTCCGCAACCAGGACCAGCAGCACGAACCCTGCGCCGAGTAGCAGCCTGTGGAGCGCAACGGCACCCAGCGGCCTGCCGATGCGGGGGTTGCCGAGGGCACGCACACCGTCCACGACGTCGCCCAGCGCGAGGCGGAGGCGGCGAATGAGCATCCGCCCGTCACCGCCACCGACATCGGGTAGACGGATGAACGTGGCGGCCGCCGCGAGGTAGAGCAGCGTCGCCAGGACGAAGCCGGCCCCGGCGGACCAGCCCACGAACGCCGCCCCGCCGACCGCCCCGACGAACACAGCGACCATGCCGGCCACCGCCGAGATGGCGTTGGCCGGCACCAGCTCGTGCAGCGGCACCGTGCGCGGTAGGGCGGCACCCTTCGCCGCGAGCACGAACCGCGAGGTCGAGAGCAGGAGCAGCACGCCGACGAAGGCGCCGGGCTCGGACCCGACGGCCACTGTCGCCACAGCGGCCAGGGTCAGCGCCGACCGGAGCAACGACATGCTGACCAGGACCTTGCGCCGCGGCCACCGGTCGATCACGACACCGGCGAAGGGGCCGACCAGGCTGAAGGGCAGCAGGGTCACCGCGAGGAGCGCCGCGATCCGGCCGGGGGTGGCGCCGCGGCCGACCTCGAAGACCACGAACTGCGCGAACGCGATCTGGGCGAGACCGTCGGCGGCCTGCCCGAGGGCCTGACCGGTGACCAGCGTCCGGAACGGTCCGTGGAGCAGGCGGCGCCAGGCCCTGCCCGTGCCGGCAGGACCGGGTGCGGTCACCCGCTCCGGTGCCTCCATACCTGCAAGCCTCCGTGACCGGACGGCTCCACGCCAGGGGCTAAGGCCACCGGGGAGCAGGAGGTCAGCCTCCGGTCGACTCGCCGTCGACGAGCCAGGTCGCGGCGTACGGCGGGAGCTGGACCGCGTCGTCGCGGACGTCGGGAGCCTGACCGGTGAGGTGGTCGACAGCCCTGCTCGGGTCCAGCCCGAGCCCCCACAGCACCTCGAGGGGGACGCGCCGGGGGTCGGGCGCCATGTTGTAGGCGCCGAGCATCGAGCCGAGCGGGTGTCGCCGGGCGACCAGGAGGACCGCCGGGTCACGCGGGTCGAGCACCTGCGCGGGCACCGAGGCGTGGAGGTGAGGCAGGCATGCCCGCGCCCGGACCATCGCCCGGAGGCTGCGCTGGATGCGGTACGTGTCCGGTGGCACCGGCCACGGCATCCGGGGCCGGTGCACCCAGCGGTTGTCGTCGGCGTGCTCGGGCACGGTGTCCCAGTCGGGGTCGTTGAGGAGGCCGAGCTCGTCACCCATCCAGATCACCGGCAGCCCGCCGAAACCGAGCACGATCGCGTGTGCGAGCAGGATCCGCCTCACGGCGTGCGGGTCGCCCGCCTGGAGTCCGGCGAGGGAGGCCAGCGACCCCGAGATCCGCCGGTCACCGGTCGCCTCGTTCTCCTGGAACACCAGGCCTCGCGCCCACGACCCGGGGAAGTCGCCGGAGTAGAAGTCGGACAGGAAGCGGCGGTGCAGGTGTCCGTCGAGCCCCACCGCGGCGGCGTCCTCGTCGGAGACCGCCCAGCCGATGTCGTCGTGGCAGCGCACGTAGGTGACCCACGCGGTGCTCGGCGGCGGGGGCGCCAGCTGCTGGAGCGCGTGCGACCCGAGGACGGCGTCCTGAGCCGCCAGCATCGACCAGATCTGCACCATCAGGCTGTTGTGGTAGGCCAGGTCACTCACCTTGCCGTGGCGGCGCCCCTGTCCCAGGTAGGCCAGGAGGTCCTGCGGCCCCACGATCGCCTCGGCCTTGAAGACCACCGCCGGGCAGGCGATGCGAGTGACCGCGCGCAGCGCCTGGGTGAGGAGGTGCACCTCCGGCTGGTTCTGGCAGCTCGTGCCCAGCCGTTTCCAGATGAAGGCGATCGCGTCGAGCCGGAGCACCTCCACCCCGTGGTTCGCGAGGTCGAGGATGATGCCGGCGTACTCGCAGAGGACGTCGGGGTTCGCCCAGCTCACGTCCCACTGGTAGTCGTTGAACGTCGTCCACACCCACCCGTCGAGCGCGTCGTCCCAGGTGAAGCTGCCCGGCGCGAAGTCGGGGAAGACCTCGGGCAGTGTCTCCTCGTAGGCGTCGGGCTCCTGCCGGTCGGGGAAGACGAGGAAGTAGTCGCGGTAGCGCTGCTCACCGGCGCGGGCACGCCGTGCCCACTCGTGCTCGCGTGCGACGTGGTTGAGGACGAGGTCCAGGCACAGGCTGATCCCCCGCTCGCGCAGCCGGCTCGTGAGCTTGCGCAGGTCCTCCATCGCCCCGAGGTCGGGGCGGACGCTGCGGTAGTCCTGCACGGCGTAGCCGCCGTCGTTCGGTGCTGGTCGCGGATTCAGCAGAGGCATCAGGTGCAGGTAGCCGACGCCGAGATCCTCGAGGTAGTCGGCGCGCTCCGCGACACCGGCCAGGTCTCCTGCGAAACGGTCCGCGTACGCGGCGTACCCCAGCATCTCCGGCCGTTGGAACCAGTCCGGCGCCAGCGACCGGCGCAGGTCGAGGCGGTGCAGGTCGTCGTCACGTGCGGCGAAGGCGTCGAGGGCGAGCGACAGCAGACGCCGTACGACGGCCTCGGGGTCGTCGTACAACGGCTCGACCGCCTCACGCAGGTCCGGAAGCCACCGTTCGAGCCGCGCCTCGAACACCTCACGCCTCAGCGGGGGCAGGTCCTCGACGCCGAGATCCGGGAGCGACTGCGACGGGCGGCTCATGGGCACAGTCTGCCTGTGACGGGCTCGACCCGGGCATCGGGCTGGTGACGTCGAGGAACGACGCGCCTCCGTGGTCGACCGGCTGCTCGCGCGGTCGGGCCACCGGCGCTCCCGCTCACGCCGTGAGGACGGTCGTCAGCAGCCACCAGAACGTGAGGCCCCCGAGAAGGGCGGTGGGGACGTTCTCGGTGCGCCGCCACAGGAACCGGGTGGTGGCCGCGGCCGCGAGCGCCGGGAGGGTCTCGGTGACAGAGATCGTGGCCCGGGGTGCCACGAGCAGCGGAACGGTGATCGCGGCGAGCACGACGAGCCCGACGACGGCGGCAAGGACCAGACCGAGACCGAGTGGCAGGTTCACCGCCGGCAAGGCCACCAGGCCGTGACTCGCCGCGATCGAGGTGGGTGTGGGTGCCGCACAGGCCGGTGCCTACGACCGCGCGATCGAGCTGCTGCGTGGCGTCGTGGCGACCAGCGCGGACGAGCCCGGGGAGCTGTCGGCGCGGGCGCTGGCCGCCCTGGGGGCGGTCCTGGTCCACGGCGTCCGGGGGAGCGACGAGGAGGCGATCTCCCTGGTGCACGTGCGTTCGCGATGGCCACGGACTGTGGTCCCCGAGCCGTGGCTGTGCAGGCCGCCCACGAGCTCGGTGTCGTCGGGGACCGGCATCGGCCGGCTCAGCCTGCTCCGCAGAGAGCTGGGGCCCGCGAGGACGGCACTGGAGTCGGCCTGCGCCACCGCCCGGGCGCTCGCCTGGACATCGTTCCTCGCCTTTCCTCAGTCACTCCTCGCCGAGGTCGACCTGCTCGAGGGGAGAGCTCGAGGCGGCCGAGGAGCGTGTCGAGCACTCCTACGCGCTCGCCTGCGAGGTCGGTGACCCGTGCTGGGAGAGCTACGCGCTGAGAGTCCGCGGGTTGCTCGCCGAGGTGAGTGGCGACGACGCCGCGGCGCTCGGTCTCCTCACCCAGGCACCTCGTGCGTCGCGCCGGCTCCCCGTCACGCACGCCCGGGTGGAGGCCTACTGTCTCGAGGCAGCTCTGTGACTTCGGCATCCGGAGGTCGCCGCCGGACGCGACTCGCTGGGTCGACGGGCTGGAGGAGTGCTCCACCCGGCGCGGCACGCGGGAGCTGGACGGTGCTGCACCGTGTCCGGCTGGGGCTGCCCGGAGCGCGGGAGGCTGCTCCTCTGCTCCTGGCTGCCGTCGACAACCCGGCACTGGCCGCCGCCGGTGCCGATGCCGGCCTAGGCGTCGGGGTCGGCCGAAAGAACCCCGTGGGCGGGAAGAGGTCTGGACAGCCGCACCCCCACGGCACCTCGCCTTCGACCCATCGCTGGTCGTCTGCCAAGATGCGCGCGTGACCCGGGACGAGCTTCTCCACGAAGACGTGGGAGAGGTCGCCCTCCGCAGGCCCGAGTCCGTGGCGCACGTCCTCGCCCGGGCCCAGCAGGTGGCCGACGAGCTGCGCGTGCAGGCCGAGCGCGACTACGAGGAGGCGACCGCCAACGCACGGCGTCTCGAGGCGGAGACGAAGCAGCTCCACGAGAGGGCGGTGACCGAGCGGGAGCAGGCGACGTTCGAGCTGCGCCGGGCGCAGGCCCAGCTGACTGAGGCCTCCGCCGAGGCGCAGGAGCTGGTGGCCGACGCCGCAGACCAGGCTGCCCTCGTGGTGCGCTCGGCGGAGTCCTCCCGCGACCAGATGCTCAACGCCGCCCAGTCGGTGGTCAACGAACGTCTCGAGGACGCCGACCGTGCGGTCGAGGACGCCCGGGCCCAGGCGGAGAAGCTCCTCTCCGAGGCCCGGCTCGAGGCCGAGGGTCGGCTCGCCGAAGCGCAGGCGGAGGCCCAGCGAATCGACGCCGAGACCCGCGACCTGGTCGAGCGTCGCACCCGTGAGTCCGAGACCGCGGCCGCGCGGATCCTCGAGGAGGCGGAGGGCCGGGCTCTCGCCGCGCGGGAGTCCGCCGCAGCAGAGGCCGCAAAGGTCCGGGACGCCGCCGTCAGCGAGGCGGCCGAGGTCCGCGCGGAGGCGGATCGGCTGCTCACCACGACGCGGTCCCAAGCCGAGGAGGTCTTGCGCACGGCCCACGCCGACGCCGTGCGTGAGCTCGCCGCCGCTGCGGAACAGACCGCGTGGACCCGACGAACGGTCGACAGCCTGCTGGCCGCGGCCGATCAGGAGGCCCAGCGCATCCGGGCCGGTGGCCACGTCGACGCGCTGCTCCACGTACGCCGTACGCGCCGGAGGCTGCAGGACATCATCGCAAGGGTGCGGGCTCGGCTCGAGGCCGACGCAGCGGAGGCCGAGGCCGCCGCCGACAAGCTGGCCCGCGCGGCCGAGGACGTCCGGGCCGCCGCCGAGGCAGACGCCGAACGCATCCGCACGGAGGCGGAGGCCGAGGCCCAGCGCGTCAGAGCCGAGGCAGATGCACACGCGACGATGGTGGAGGACCGCGCTCAGCGAAGGCTGAACGAGGCCGAGAACGGTGCGAAGATCCTCCGCGAGCGGGTGGCCGAGGAAGTGGTGCGCAGCCAGCGTGCCGCCCAGGACGAGCTCCGCGTCGCTCGCGAGCAGGCCGCTGCTCACCTGGGCGACGCCCGCCGCGAGGCCGATGAGCTGCGCAGGCAGGCCCGGACCGGCCTCGTCGAGGCGCGCGAGGAGGTCGCCGCACTGCGGCGTCGTCGCGACGAGATCACAGCCGAGCTCGGTCAGCTGTCCGGCGTGATCCAGGCACTCGCCGTGCCGGCCGCCGAGACGTCCCCGGCTGACCTGCCCGTCACGGACACCCCCGTGGCCGACACACCTGACCGCGTCGCCGACACGTCCGTCGCCGCCGTCACGGACGAACCAGCAGTGCAGAGTTCTCGAGAAGAGGGAAGTCAGACATGACCGAGTCCGGTACCCAGTTCCGTGTCGTCCTGCGGGGCTACGACCCCGTCCAGGTCGACCGGCGCATGAGTGAGCTCGGGGAGGCCGCCGGCCAGACCGCGCAGCAGCTCGAGCAGCTCAACGACCGCGTCCGCCAGCTCGAGCATGAGCGCGACCGCGCTCTCGAGCGCGCGGCGAACGCCGCGCCCGCCGAGCTCGTCGAGGAGAAGCCGGCGACGTTCACCCACCTCGGGGAGCGGGTCGGGCAGATCCTCGGTCTTGCTGAGGAGGAGGCCGAGGAGATCCGCAGCAACGCTCGTGCCGAGCTCGACGAGGAGCGGGCGGCCATCGCGGAGAACGCCGCTCGCGTCCGCAGCGAGGCCGACCGCTACGCCGCCCAGCGCCGCAGTGACGCCGACACCGAGGCGGCCCGGATCCTCGAGGACGCGCGTCGCACCGCCGACGAGCGCCTCGACGCCGCCGAGCGGGACGCGGCGGCTCGTCTCCAGGAGGCCGAGGCGGTCTACGAGGACCAGCGGGCGCGTGCCGCCAAGGCGGCCGCTGACTTCGAGACCACACTGGCTGCGCGCCGGCAGGCCGCCGAGCAGGAGTTCACCCAGCAGATGGCCGACACCCAGCGGCGGCTCGAGGAGGCCGAACAGTTCCTCGAGAAGGCGCGCGGCGAGGCGGAGGCCACCACGTCCGACGCGACTCGCGAGGCACGGCGCATCGTCCAGGAGGCCGAGCACCACGCGGAGCAGATCGTCAACGACGCCAAGACCACCGCGGCGCGGGTCCGCTCCGACTCCGAGCGGGAGCTGGCCGCGGCGACCCAGCGCCGCGACAGCATCAACGCCCAGTTGGCGAACGTGCGTCAGATGCTCGCCACGCTCACCGGGGTCAGCGCCTCGAACGTGCTCGAGGCGCTCGAGTCCGACGCGCCCGCGGAGCAGCCGGCCGACCAGACCGCCCAGGGGCCCGCCGACGGCGAATCCCGTAGTGCCGTGCAGGTCGAGGACGCCGAGGACCAGACGCTCGAGCCCACCCAGTAGGGGTCAGGCCTGGGCCAGACGACGCCGCCACGCGTAGCTGCGTGCGCGGCGTTGTCGCGCTTCACGGCGTCTCTCACGGCGGGCGATCCAGCGCTCGGAGTCCGGCGCAGTGGCGCCGATTGCGGCCAGCAGGCCGCTGTGGTGTGCGTCGGCCTGTGCCTGCGTGATCCTGACCTCGGTTCTCATGATGTGCTCCTCGGTTGTGTCGGTCCGTGCCGGCCACGGTAGGAAGTAAGGGGGCCGTCTGACATCGGGCGACTGCCGTAGGTCCAGCGGGCATCCGGTTCCGGCACGACTTCTGAGGAGGCGCAGGCCGGTGAGCGCTTCCCGGTTCGGCGTCGTGGCGCTGGTGGTCGCCGTTCTGCTCGGCCTCGCCGTGGCCGTCCGTCTGGCGGCCCCCGGGGAGACCTGGCACGAGGGCCCCTCCACCGGTGACGGTTCCCGGACGGCCGGGATCCCCGAGTCCGCGGAACCGGCCCGGGTGGCCGCCCACGTCGATGGGGACACCATCCGGCTCACTGCCGAACGCGGGTTCGGCGTCCTGCCTCGGGGTCGTGAGACCACCGTCCGACTGCTCGAGATCGACACCCCTGAGCACGGACGGGACGGTGCGACGGCCGAGTGTTACGCCGAGGAGGCAAGCCGAGCGCTGGCCGACATGCTTCCGACCGGGTCGAAGGTGTGGACCAGAGGCGACCGGGAGCTGCTCGATCCCTACGGACGGACCCTGCTCTACCTATGGACGACCGAGGGGGTCTTCGTGAACCTCGAGCTGGTGCGGCAGGGGTACGCCGAGGCGGTCCTGTTCGAACCCAACGACGAGTACATCGACACGATGCGCGAGGCGGAGGACCGGGCGCGGACCGAGCGCCGGGGGCTCTGGGGCGCCTGCCGCCGGTGACGTGTCGGGCAGCCGCGGGAAGGGTCTCCGGCGAGGCGTTGATCCGTTTTCGTCGGGTACCAGACGGTCTGGCAGGATGGCCGGCTTGCCCGAGCACGTCGCACAGGGAGGAGGGGCACATCGATGAGTGGCGTCCGGACCAGGGCGGTCTCGCCGGAGGAATGGCAGCTGTGGCGCGACATGCGGCTGCGCTCCTTGCGGGAGGTGCCCGCCGCGTTCGTCTCGACCCACGACCACGAGGTGCTGTTCGACGAGGAGACCTGGCGTTCCAGGCTCGACGGCACGAGCGGCCCTGCGGTCGTCGCCCACGTCGACGAGCAGCCGGTCGGCATGGGGGCCGGGCGCATCCAGCGACCGGGCCGTCTCGAGGTGGTCGCGATGTGGACCGACCCCGACTGGCGCGGCCACGGCGTGGGACCGAAGGTGCTCGACCACGTGGTCAGTTGGGCTCGGGACCGCGGGCTCCAGCCGGACCTGCGCGTCGCCGACGACAACCTCGCGGCACGCCGTGTCTACGAGCAGTACGGCTTCCGTGCAGAGGGCGAGAGTGCTCCCGTCCGTGAGGGCAGCGAGGTCACGATGACCCGCCTCGTGCTCCCCGAGGAGCAGCTGAGGTCCGCCTGAGCGCATCAACGTGGGGCCCGGCACCCCGACGACGTGCTGCGGGGCAGCACTGCGCTCTCAGAGGGTCCGCCACGCCTCGGCGATCTGCCGGTAGCTGTCGATGCGCCGCTTCCGGTCCAGGCTGGGGGTGACGACGACGAGCTCGTCGACCTGAGCGAGCTCCTTCATCTCTGCCAGCCGCGCCACCACGTCGGAGGCGGCTCCGGTGACCATGCGCGGGTCCCGGTCCCGTCGCCGGCTGCGGAACGCCTCCGACCGGGCGTGGTCCACGACCTCTTCTGGTCGCAGAGGCTCGCGAACGTTGCGGGCCAGGTTGCGCATGGTGAGGGCCCAGGCCGCTTCGAACTCGTGGACGGCCTCCTCGTCGTCGCTGGCGAAGGACAGCACCGACATGGCCGACCACGGCTGGTCGCCTGCTCCACGAGCGCGGAAGTCACGGCGGTAGTCGCGCAGGACGTCGAAGGCGATCTCAGGACTCTGGTGATGGGCGAAGACGGCGCGCAACCCGTTCACGGCGGCGAAGCGAGGACCGTACTGGCTGGACCCGAGCAGGAAGATCTCCGGCTGCTCGTCGACCACCGGTGCCGCGACGAGCTGACGGTAGGGGTGCTCCTCGGGGAAGTCCTCGCCTCCGCCGAGGAAGCCGAACAGCTCGGCGACCTGGCCCGGGAACTCGCCGGCCACGTCGCCGTGCGCCCCACGTCGCAGGACGTGAGCGGTCAACGGGTCCGTGCCGGGTGCCCGGCCGAGGCCCAGGTCGATCCTGTCGGGGTACATCGCCATGAGCGTGCGGAACGTCTCCGCGACCTTGAAAGGCGCGTGGTTCGGCAGCATGATGCCCGCGGCGCCGACCCGTATCCGCGACGTCCGGGCGCCGAGGTGGGCGATGAGGATCTCCGGTGCGCTGCACGCAAGGCTGCGCATGTTGTGGTGCTCGGAGACCCAGTACCTCCGGTAACCGGCGTCCTCCACGGCTCGAGCGATGTCGGCGGCTCCGGAGATTGCGGCGTGCGCCGGCTCGCCGTACTCGATGCCGACGAAGTCCAGGACGGCGAGCGGGAGCGTCGAATCGGCAGGCTCGTGCTGGTTCGTCATGTTCAGCCCAAGTCCACTCGACCACCGAGATATTCCTTGCTCGGTGACGAACGGCCCTGTCGGGGCCATCGGGCTGTGGCCGATCGTCGAAGCATGACGAGCAGGAAGACCGTTGCTGCTGCTCTGGCCATCGCCGGCGGGGCGACGTGGGTGGCCTCTCGGTGGCCACGTATGACGAGCTGGGGTGCTACCTCCGAGGAGGTCGCCGCGCCCATGTCGGGCGACGAGGTCGTGGGCAGCCCGAAGTACCGCACTACGCACGCCGTCACGGTCGACGCCCTGCCGGGCCGGGTGTGGCCGTGGCTGGTGCAGATCGGCCAGGGGAGGGGCGGGATGTACAGCTACGACTGGCTCGAGAACCTCGTCGGGCTCGACATGCACAGCGCCGACCGGGTCGTCCCCGAGCTCCAGGACCTGCGTGTCGGGGACCGGGTCCGCATGGTGCCGCAGGGCACCGAGCCGGATCTCTCCTTCATCGTCCTGCGCATGGAGCCACCCCATCTTCTGCTGCTCGGGCCGGACGGCGCTCGAGACGAGGTCCTGGGCTCGGGGATGCCCTACCCGTGCTGGACGTTCGAGCTCCGCCCGGAGGCGGGCGGGAGAACGCGCCTGGTGGTCAGGTTCCAGAGCGACTTCGAGCCGACTCCGCTGGGATGGATGATGAACAAGTACGCCCTGGGACCGGTCCACTTCCTCATGGAGCGCAAGATGCTCCTCGGGATCAAGCAGCGCGCCGAGCGGGCAGCTGCATGACGGGCCGGCTCCCGACACGCCGGCGTCGATGCGGAGGCCGCGCCTGTCTTGTCCCCACTCCTCCGTAGAGGGACACTGAAGGGACCAACAGTGCATCGGGGCACCTGTTGTGACGCTCCGCCGGGAGGTGGAGAAGATGTCTGTGAATCGCCTGGTCGTGGCCGTCGAGGCGACCCATCAGTCCCTCGAGCAACGACTTCTCGAAGCCACTCAACATCCCTTCTCGCCGGCCCGGCCGAGGGCCGGGTACGCACGTGTCGACGCCCTGATGGCGGCGACCAGTCGCCACCTCGCGGCGGTTGACGAGGTGCTGCTGAAGGTCGCCGCCGACAAGCTGCCACAAGGGAACGAGCGGGTGAGGACCTACCTCCACGAGGCCCGGCTCCTCGAGCTGGCGATGTCGAGCCTGAAGGCCCGGCTGTACGGCGAGATGCACGCGGCGCACCTCTCGTGGTCGCAGGTGTGGAAGGAGGTCCGTCGCGCACTGGTCCGGCACAACGAGCTGGAACGTGCGCTCGTGGTGGATCTGGCCGCCGTGCTGAGTGACGACGCGTCGGACATGCTGGCCGAGCAGGTGTACCGGGCAGAGGTCAAGGCCCCCACGCGCACCCATCCCAACATCCCGCACAGGGGACGGCTCGGTCACGCGGCACGGAGGATGTGGGCCGTCGCCGACCGGTTCTGGGACACAGCTGAAGGACGTGTGGTTCCGCGGCCGGTCCGCCCGCCGATGAACGAGCATGCCGTCGACAGTCTCATGGCGCAGTACCTCACGGGCGAGCCGCACCTCGACGACAAGGCGCCGCTCTTCGCCCACCGTCGGCGACATCACTGACTCGCGAGGGCCCATTTGGTACCCAGGGGTTCCGGCGGATGGCACCATGGCGGCATGAGCGAGCAGACGTCGACCGACACGACCCAGGTCGGTTCCGCCGAGCACATCGAGCTGACCGAGCGATGGGCGGCGCACAACTACCATCCTCTGCCGGTCGTGCTCAGCTCCGGCGAGGGAGCCTGGGTCACCGATGTCGAGGGCAGGCGCTACCTCGACTGCCTTGCCGGCTACTCCGCGCTGAACTTCGGACACGGACACCCGCGCCTGCTGGCCGTCGCGCACGCGCAGCTCGACCGTCTGACCCTGACCAGCCGCGCGTTCTACAACGACCAGCTCGGGCTGTTCGCCCGCGACCTGGCCGAGCTCACCGGCAAGCAGATGGTCCTGCCGATGAACAGCGGTGCAGAAGGGGTCGAGACCGCGATCAAGGTGAGCCGTCGCTGGGGATACGAGGTCAAGGGCGTGCCGGAGGACGCCGCGTCCATCGTCGTCATGGACGGCAACTTCCACGGTCGTACGACGACCATCGTCAGCTTCTCGACCGACCACGCGGCCCACGACCACTACGGCCCCTACACCCCGGGCTTCCGGATGGTGAAGTACGGCGACGCGACCGCCATCCGCGACGTCATCGACGAGACGACCGTCGCGGTCCTGATCGAGCCGATCCAGGGCGAGGCCGGAGTGATCATCCCGCCCGACGGGTACCTCCGCGAGGTCCGCGAGCTGTGCACCGACCACAACGTGCTCATGGTCGCCGACGAGATCCAGTCCGGCCTCGGCCGCGCGGGCACGACCTTCGCATGCGACCACGAGGAGGTCGTCCCGGACATCTACATCCTCGGCAAAGCCCTGGGCGGCGGCCTCTACCCCGTCTCCGCCATCGCCGCGGACCGCGACGTGATGGACGTCATCGTGCCCGGGTCGCACGGTTCGACCTTCGGCGGCAACCCGCTCGCCGCCGCGATCGGACGCGAGGTCGTGGCGATGCTGCGCACGGGAGAGCTCCAGGAGCGAGCAGTCCGGCTCGCTGCCGTGCTGGCCGAGGGTCTGCAGGGGCTCGTCGGACATGGTCTGGTGGGTGTGCGGACCCGGGGGCTGTGGGCCGGTGTCGACGTCGACCCCTCGCTCATGACAGGCCGCGAGCTGTGCGAGGCGCTGCTGACCCGGGGCGTGCTTGCCAAGGACACCCACGGTTCGACGATCCGTCTCGCGCCCCCACTGGTGACGACCGAGGACGATATCGCCTTCCTGGTCGACGCCATGCGTCGCGCGCTGGTCGAGGTCACGTCCTAGCCACACCGAGGGACCGGGGGGTCGTTTCCTGGGCGGCTCGTCGGCACCGGCTGCCGCTGAGTACCAGTCAGGCTGACTCTTCAGGGCCTTCCAGGCGCAGGGAGAACCACCAGACGGCGGTCAGCGCGAGCGCGGCCACGGCGATGAGACCGGCGAGGCTGACCCAGACGATGGGCGGCAGCGTGCTGAGTGCGAAGAAGGTACGGGCCGCCGGCAGCACCATCAGCACCGTGAAGGCCGTGACCAGGCCGGTCAGCAGGATGGCCTCGAGACGGTCGACAGGGCGCACCAGCAGGGCAAGGATCGCGATGCCGACACCGAACAGGACGACCGTCGCGGCGGTTCGGGCCGCCGGGACCCCCAAGTCGGTCTCGAGGGTGGTGACGGCGTAGGCGGCGAACGTGGCAGTAGCGGCGACCAGCCCCGCGGGGAGGGCAAAGCGCAGGACCCGACGCAGGAAGTGCGGGCGGGCCCGGCGACGGTTGGGCGCGAGTGCCAGGAGGAACGCGGGATCCCGATGGTCAGCGCGCTCACGATCGTCAGGTGGCGCGGGTAGAAGGGGAACGGCAGCTGCGCCACCCCGACGGCAAGAGCCAAGGCGGCGACGTACACCGTCTTGGTCAGGAAGAGGTTGGCGACCCGCTCGATGTTGGCGATGATGCGTCGGCCCTCTCGGCTCTGACCAACAGCAGCACGCGGTTGCCCGTGGCGGCTTTGTGCTCGGCCTCGGTGAGGACGGGCGTCTCAGCAGCAAGGAGCGCCTCAGGAGCGCCGAGGATCCAGGTGCCGCGTCCGGCGTACGTCGGGCTGCTCCACTTGCGGTCCGAGGAGAACGGCACCCGCTCCACGACCTGCCACCCCTCGGGGGCGGGCAGCGCTTCGGCGAGGGCCCGCATGCTCGCGTTCGGCCGCTCGTCGGAGCGCGCCAGAGCGCCCAAGGCGGTCCGTACGTCGGAGGCGTCTCCGAGAGGAACCAGCTCACCCACCGTCATGGTGCCCTCGGTGAGCGTTCCGGTCTTGTCGATGCCCACGACGTCGACCCGCGCGAGACCCTCGATGGCGGGCAGCTCCTCGACGAGCACGCCCCGTGCGCCGATGCGAATGACGCCGACGGCGAACGCGACGCTGGTGAGCAGGACCAGGCCCTCGGGGACCATGCCGACGACGCCGGCCACCGACCCGCGGATCGCGTCGTCGAGAGCGGTGTGCTCGATGAGCAGCTGAGTGGTACCGAGCAGGACCGCGGTGGGCACGAGCACCCAGGTGATCACCCGGAGGATCTGGTCGAGGGCAACGCGGATCTCCGAGTGGACAAGGGTGAAGCGGCGGGCCTTGACGGTGAGGGTGACGGCGTAGCCCGTCAGCCTCGAGCAGGGAGCCGTCGACGACGAGCTCGTCGCCGGCACCGAGCGCGACGACGTCGTCGAGCACCACCCCGGAGGCCGGTATGGGCGCCGGTTCGCCGTCACGCACCACGGTGGCCGTGGGCATGTTGAGCACCGACAGCTTGTCGAGGGTGCGCTTGGCGCGCAGCTCCTGCACGATGCCGACGGCGCTGTTCGCGACGATCACCAGGCCGAAGAGCGGTCCTGGATCGGCCCCACCACGAGCATCACGACCAGCAGCGCGCCGAGGAGGGCGTTGAACCTGGTCAGGATGTTCGCGCGCAGGATCTGGCCGACCGTGCGGGAGGGTCGCTCGGCCGCACGGTTGACCTGCCCGGCAGCCACGCGTTCGCGAACCTGCGTCGCGGTCAGTCCGGCGGCCGGCAGATCGGTCACTGTGCGCGCCGAGGGCATGGTCAACCTCCCCTCCTCCCCCAGGCTCTGGCTCTGGCGGCCCGGTCCGCCAGAGCCGATGGGCCCGCGTCGCCCGCGAAACCTTCGTCTGCTGGCCGAGTTTGTTGCAGTATCGACCCCATGCCGATCCTCCTCCCGCCAGAGCCGAGCTTCACCACTCCGAGCGAGCAGAAGGTCTGGGAGGCCCTGCGTGACCAGCTCGGCGAGGACGACGTGCTCATGGCCGGCCTCCGGATCAGTGACCGGGGCAAGGACCACGAGATCGACCTCGCGGTCGCCTTCGCCGGCGGCGGTGTGGTCGTCGTGGAGGTCAAGGGCAGCAAGGTCTGGTGCGACGAGGACGGCTGGTGGATCGAGCGTCGGGGGAGGCCCGTGAGGATCCACCCGGTCACGCAGGCCCGGGAGGCGCAGTACGCCCTGCGCAGCTGGATCACGAACACCCCGCAGTGGGGCAGCCGCACCCCCGTGCGGTGGGGCCACGCCGTCGTGCTGCCCTACACCCCCGTGCGCGATGACTTCGCCCTCCTCGACGCGGCCCGGTGGCAGGTCGCCGGCAGCAACGACATGCACCACCTCGGCGACTTCCTCCGAGCGATCGTCCTGGGCCAGACGAACGGCAAGCGCTTGCTCGACCCCGACGACGTCCGCGCGATGCTGGCCTCGCTCGACGGACGCGGCCTTCCACAGCGTGACCTCATCGGACAGGCCGAGGAGCGCAGCGACCAGGTTGAGCGGCTGAGCGCCGAGCAGGCCGTGATCCTCGACGCCGCCCGCCTGCTTGACCGGGTAGAGGTCCGCGGCGGGGCCGGCAGCGGTAAGACGTGGCTGGCCGTCGAGCAGGCCCGTCGCCTGAGCCGCGCGGGAGAGCGGGTCGCCCTGACCTGCTACTCGCGCGGTCTGGCCGCGTGGCTCCAGCGGAGGGTGGCGTCCTTTCCCCGCAAGGAGCGTCCGGCGTACGTCGGGACCTTCCACAACCTCGGGGTCGAGTGGGGAGCACCGACCGGGAGCGACGACGACAGCGCCTTCTGGGAGGTGGAGCTCCCGCGCCAGATGGTGGACCTCGGTGCCGCGCAGCCTCCGGGCATGCTGTTCGACGCGATCGTCGTCGACGAGGCCCAGGACTTCGCCGACCTGTGGTGGCCCGCGGCCCTGGCCGCCCTCCGCGACGAGGACACCGGCGGGCTCTACGTCTTCTCCGACGAGGGACAGCGGGTGTTCTCGCGGTACGGCGGACCGCCTCCGGGGCTGGTGCCGCTGGTGCTCGACCACAACCTGCGCAACACCCGGCAGATCGCGGACAGCTTCTCCAGCCTCACCCCGATCCGGATGCGCCTCGGCGAGGTGGACGGCCCCGACGTGAAGTTCGTGTCCTGCTCGTGGAAGGAGGCGCTGGACCGGGCCGACGACGCGGTCGACGCACTCCTTGAGGAGGGGTGGCGACCGCAGGACCTCGCCCTCCTGACCACCGGGAGCCGCCATCCGGAGCAGGTGCAGCGCCAGGCGGCAGGGCAGGAGAGCTACTGGGCCAGCTTCTGGGACGACGAGCAGGTGTTCTACGGGCACGTGCTGGGCTTCAAGGGCCTCGAGCGCAGTGCCGTGGTGCTGGCTCTCAACGAGGAGGAGCCTGCCGAGCGCTCGCGGGAGCGGCTCTACGTCGGCCTGTCGCGTCCCCGTGACCAGCTCGTGGTGTGCGGCGACCCGGAGTACGTCGCCGAAGTCGGCGGTGAGTCGGTGCTCCGGCGGCTGCTCCAGGAGTAGCCGGCAGCCGGCGACGACCAGGCCCGTCACAGGGCCGGCGGGCGCCCGCGATACCCCCCGCGGGCCTCGTGAGCGGTGCGTACCATGGGTCTGAGAGCTGATCTCGATGGTCACCCTGGCGAAGCGCCTCCTGGGTCGGGTCCTCGGACTCGTGCTCCTGGGAGCCCTTGCGGCCTCAGGCATCTCCCTCGCGATCACACTGCCCGGCGAGGATCCTCGCGTGCTCGTCTCCGAGGTCGCGACACCCATCACCCCGGTCGTCGCGGGGCACGTCTCCGACGCCCTCGACAAGGCTGCGGACGGCGACTACGACGCATACGTGATCGAGCTGGACACGCCCGGCGGCCTGGTCGTCGCGATGCGCGACATCGTGAACGACATCCTCGTCAGCCCTGTCCCGGTGATCGTCTACGTGAGTCCTGACGGCGCTCGGGCCGCTTCTGCCGGCGCCATCATCACCTTCGCCTCACATGTCGCGGTGATGGCGCCGGGCACCACGATCGGGGC
This sequence comes from Nocardioidaceae bacterium, assembly GCA_035461195.1. GTDB lineage: Bacteria > Actinomycetota > Actinomycetes > Propionibacteriales > Nocardioidaceae > Nocardioides_C. The sequence continues at coordinate 18,021 of DATHVS010000264.1, read as the reverse complement.
AGCGACCCCGGTGGGCATGGAGGGCGAGGACGTGTCGGACAAGATCGTCAACGACGCCGCCGCCCAGGCGGAGGCGCTCGCGAAGCTCCGCGGTCGCGATGTGGAGTTCGCGGTCGACACGGTCCGGGAGGGGCGCTCGGCGGCCGTCGGGGAAGCCGTCGAGCTCGGTGTGGTCGAGGCCCAGACGTCCAGCCTCGCCGGCGCGCTCGAAGCAGCCGACGGTCGGCAGGTCACCGTCGCCGGCGACCGGCAGGTCACGGTGCAGACCGCCGGGGCGGTGGTGGAGCGCTACGACATAGGCCCCTTCCGGCAGGTGCTGCAGGTGCTGGCGGACCCGAACATCGCCTTCCTGCTGCTGACGCTCGGCACGCTCGGCCTCATCTACGAGCTGGCCACGCCGGGGGTGGGTGTCGCAGGAGCCACCGGTGCGATCGCGTTGCTGCTGGCCCTGTTCAGCCTGTCGGTGCTACCGGTGAACGCGGTCGGCCTCCTCCTGCTTGCCGTTGCGGTCGCCCTCTTCGTCGCAGAGGTGCTCGCCCCAGGGGTTGCCGGGTTCGGCTTCGGCGGTGCAGTCGTGCTCGTGCTGGCCGCGGTCTTCCTCTTCGACGACGCCCAGGGGGTTTCGGTCGACATCACCGCGGCGCTGCCGCTGGCCGTCCTCATGTTCGGCCTGGTCGTGCTGGCAGGGCGGGTGGCCGTGCGTACCCGGCACGCCCCCTCCACGATGACCGGGACCGACATCTTCACCGGCCGAACCGTGCCGGTCAAGGAGGCAACCGGCGCCACGGGACGCAGCTTCACCGAGGGGGCCTGGTGGAGCCTCCGCAGCACCGGGGCACCCCTGGAGGTCGGCTCAGACGTCCGGGTCGTGGGGATCGACGGGCTGGTCCTCGTTGTCGACCCCGGCGAGCCCGAGGAAGGAGAACCTGAGCCGCCACCCCACTGAGGAGAGACACCATCATGAGCAACGGAACCCTGATCGGTCTCGGCATCGCCGTCGTCGTGCTCGCAGCGATCCTGTGGGCAGCCATCAAGGTCCTGCCGGAGTACGAGCGGGGTGTCATCTTGAGGCTCGGCCGGATCCAGCCGTTGAAGGGGCCGGGGCTGATCTTCATCATCCCGGTCATCGACCAGCTGATCCGGGTCAACCTCCGCACCCAGACCTACGACATCCCGCCGCAGGACATCATCACCCGCGACAACGTCACCGTGCACGTCAACGCGGTGGTCTACTTCAACGTGGTCGAGGCGGTGAGGTCGGTGCTGTCGATCGACGACTACCGGTTCGGCACCCAGCAGGTCGCCCAGACCACCCTCCGGAGCGTCCTGGGCCAGACCACGCTCGACGACCTGCTCACCAAACGGGACGAGATCAACCAGCGCCTCCAGCAGGTCATCGACGGGGTCACGGACCCCTGGGGAGTGAAGGTCACCCTCGTGGAGGTCAAGGACGTGATCCTGCCGGAGAGCATGCGCCGCGCGATGGCCAGCCAGGCGGAGGCGGAGCGCGACAGACGGGCCAAGGTCATCCACGCCCTCGGCGAGAAGGAGGCGGCCGCCAATCTCGGCGATGCGGCGCAGATCATGGAGGAGCACCCCGCTGCCCTCCAGCTGCGCACCCTGGGGACGCTCCTCGAGCTCGGCTCGGAGAAGAACAGCACCATCGCGTTCCCGGTCCCGATGGAGCTGTTGAGGCTGATGGAGAAGCCGTCGACCCCGGCGTGAGGCGCTCGGCCCCGTGGCGCACGGAGGCCTCGCTACTCGGAGTGCGTGGGAAGGGCCCCGCAGCAGCCTCCGTAGGTGACACCTGAGCCGCACCAGCACGGGTCGTCACGTCCGGGCGGCCAGGGAAGGACACGTCCGAGGTAGGCGAGGTGGGCACCGTACATGCCCCGGGTCGAGGGGTCGGCGACGTTGTCTCCGCGCCCCTCGGCGAACCGGAGGAACTCGTCCACGCCGGCCGTGCCGATCGCCACCGGGCCGTCGTGGTCGACGAGGTCACGCAGCCTCCGCTCCACGCGAGCGCGGTGCTCGGCGTGGTCGAGCCCGCAGGTCTCGGCGAACGACGGCCAGCGCCGCAGCACGACGTCGAACTCGTCCTTCGGCCAGTAGAGCACCGTGAGGGGGAGGGCGCCGGTATCGGCGGGGAGGTCGAGCAGGGGTCGCCCTTCTGCCATGCCGACGGAGTAGCCACGCCGGTGTTCCTCGCAGAACAGGTCGTAGTGGTCACGGGGGAGGTCCAGGGCGCGGCGGACCCGGAACCGGCCGTTGAGGCAGCCTAGGTCGATGGCGGTCGGGTCCTCGCGGCGCGCGTGCTCGAGACCTGACTCGTACCACCGCAGCGCCTCGTCGAGGCGGTCGTGGAGCTCGAGGATCTCGCCGACCCGCTCGTGGAGGAACTCGTCGGCCCTGCCCTCCTGCGCCTCGCGGTCGAGCTCCTCGATGAGCCTCTCGGCGCGGGCGGTCTCGCCGAGCTCGAGCAGGACGTTGGCCAGGTCGGCGCGCGGGTCGAGGTAGGTCTCGCCACCGTCGGCGACGGCCTCCTCGTAGCAGGCCTTTGCGTGGCTGAACTCGTCGACCATCTCCCACCGCTCGCCGGCGTGGCACAGCCACGCCGCACGGCCGGGAGCGCCACGGGCGAGCCCGTGAGCCCGGTGCTCGAGCAAGCGGGCGAGCTCCTCGCTCGGCATCCTCGTGGCCAGTCGTTCGACCTCGTCGAGGATCTCCTCGTCCATAGGGCAAGGCTAGACACTTCCGCGCTCGGACGTGTGGACTGCGCTGCAAGAACGGCCTCTTCGCGCCGAGTTCCTTTGCCAACGGGCTATTGCCGGGCCGGGTTCGACAGGTCTAGCGTGCTGAGACCGGTGTGCTCGTTCCTGGAGGTCCCGACCATGACCCAGCCAAAAGCTCCCAAGCCGCACCACGTCGGAGTCCGGGGGACGGTCGAGAGCGAAGAGTACTTCGAGAAACGGCAGCTTCAGGGCGGGGTGGCGGGCTGGGTCCTTCTGGCCGGCCTGGGCGTGGCCTACGTCATCTCCGGAGACTTCGCGGGCTGGAACTTCGGCCTGGGGGAGGGCGGCTGGGGCGGGCTGATGATCGCCACCGTCGTGATGGCGACCATGTACCTGTTCATGGTCTTCGGCCTCGCCGAGCTCTCCTCGACGATCTCCACCACCGGCGGCGGCTACGCGTTCGCGCGGCGGGCCATGGGGCCGTGGGGCGGGTTCATCACGGGCACCGCGATCCTGATCGAGTACGCGATCGCGCCGGCTGCCATCGCGAACTTCATCGGGGCCTACGTCAACTCGCTCATCGGGCTCGACGGCTGGTACGTCTACCTGTTCTTCTACCTGATCTTCGTCGGGCTGCACCTCTTCGGCGTCGGCGAGGCGCTCAAGGTCATGTTCGCGATCACCGCGGTCGCCGTCCTCGCTCTGATCGTGTTCGTCGTGGCAGCCGCGATCCAGTTCGACCCCAGCAACCTCAACGACATCCCGGTCGACGAGTCGAAGTGGGGAGCGAGCGAGTTCCTGCCCTTCGGCGCGATCGGGATCTGGGCCGCGCTGCCGTACGCGATCTGGTTCTTCCTCGCCGTCGAAGGCGTGCCTCTGGCGGCCGAGGAGACCAAGAACCCTGCCAAGGACATGCCCAAGGGCATCATCGGCGCGATGCTGGCTCTGCTCCTCTTCGCTGCCGCGATCCTCATCACCGCGCCCGGCGCCGCGGGCTCGGACTACCTCACGGAGTCGGGCAACCCGCTTGTCGAGGCACTCGAGGCCCCGTTGGCCTACGGCGGGCAGAACTGGGTCAGCGGCTTCATCAACGTCGTCGGTCTGCTCGGCCTGATCGCGAGCTTCTTCTCGATCATCTACGCCTACTCCCGCCAGACCTTCGCGCTGTCCCGTGCGGGCTACCTGCCGAAGGTCCTCTCCATCACCGGTAAGCACAAGACCCCGGTGCTGGCGCTCGTCGTGCCCGGCGCCATCGGTTTCATCCTGGCCGTGCTCAACGAGGGCGACCTGCTCATCCTGGTGGCGGTCTTCGGGGCCACGATCTCCTACGTCATGATGACCGCCTCGCACATCATCCTCCGGATCAAGGAGCCCGACCTCCACCGGCCCTACCGCACTCCGGGCGGCGTCGTCACTACCGGCATCGCCCTCGTGCTGGCTGCGGTGGCAGTGGTCGCCGGCTTCCTCGTGGAGCCGCGCGTACTCATCATCACCGCGATCCTGTACGCCATCGCCCTCGGCTACTTCGGCTTCTACAGCCGCAAGCACATCGTGGCGACGGCGCCGGAGGAGGAGTTCGAGCTCATCGAGTCCGCCGAGGAGGAGCTGCACTGACGCCAGACCAGAACGAAGCGGACGCACCACCGAAGGAGAACGCATGCGCATAGCCCGGGTCGTCGGCTCTGCGGTGTCGACCGTGAAGGAGCCCACCCTCGTCGGGCACAAGCTGCTGCTGGTCCGCGAGGCGGACGAGGACAACACGGTCGCAGGCCCGGTGTTCGTCGCGGTCGACCTGGTCGGCGCCGGCACCGGCGAGCTGGTCATCGTGTCCGAGGGCAGCGCGGCGCGACAGAGCGGCAAGACGGTCGACCAGCCGGTGGACGCGGTCATCATGGGCATCCTCGACTCCCTCGAGGTCGAGGGCACCGTCACGTTCCGGAAGAGCTGAGCCGGTCTGATGCCCATCGCGCAGCGGGAGGTCCTCAGCGTCGGCATCGACGTCGGTACGACGACGACGCAGGTCGTGTTCTCCCGGCTGCTGCTGCGCGACGTGGCGCGCCCCGGGCAGGTGCCACGGATCCAGGTCGACGAGAAGTCGGTCGCCTACCGGGGAGAGGTCCACCCCACCCCGCTGTCGGCCGCCGACGAGGTCGACGCGGAGGCGCTGGCCGCCCTGGTGCGGCAGGAGTACGACAAGGCCGGGGTCTCGCCCGAGTCCATCGAGACGGGGGCGGTGATCATCACCGGGGAGACCGCCCGCACCAAGAACGCCGACGCCATCCTGGCCGCTCTCTCGGCCGCGGCGGGGGACTTCGTCGTCACCATCGCAGGCCCGAACGCCGAGGCCCAGATCGCGGGTCGGGGGTCGGGGGCGGCGCGTTGGGCGAGCGACCACTACGAGCAGGTCACCAGCATCGACATCGGTGGTGGCACGTCGAACGCGGCCGTCTTCAACATGGGTCGGCACCTGTGCTCGTCGGCGATCGCCGTCGGCGGCAGGCACGTGGAGATCGACGCGTCGGGCCTCGTGCTCCGCGTGGCGCCCCCAGGACGATCGGTCATCGAGGACCTCGGGCTCGGGCTCAAGGAAGGGGGCCACGCGACGCTCGACCAGCTGGGCGCCTTCTGCGACGTGATGGCCGACCTGGTCGTCGACCTGGCCACCGGTCGCGAGGTGCGCGTGGGTCGCGGGGTGCAGCTGACCCCACCGCTCAAGGGCGCTGCCGCATCCTCCTCGGTCTTCCTCACCGGCGGGATCGGCGCCTGCTACTACGAGCCGACCGCGGTCACCACCACCGCCGAGGTCGCGCTCTACGGGGACGTCGGGCCGCTGCTGGCGGACTCCCTGCGTCGCAACGACCGCCTGCAACGGCTCCACGTACGTCGACCACCGGAGACGCTGCGCGCCACCGTCCTCGGAGCAGCGGGACAGACCGTCACGCTGAGCGGCTCGACGATCTGGGTCGCCCGGGAGCTGCTTCCCCTGCGGAACCTCCCGGTTCTCAGACCCGCCATGCCGGGTCGTGGCGGCGGGCCGTCGTTCGCCACTGCCGTGCGCGAGGCGCTGGTGCGCTGGGACCTCGACGACGACGCCCAGGCCGCGATCGTGGTGGACCTGCCGCAGGAGCTCGGCTACGCGTCGCTGCAGGCCGTTGCCGCCGAGATCGTCGAGTACCACGACGGCGGTCACAGCGAGCGTCCGCTCGTGCTGGTGCTCCAGCAGGACTACGCGCAGGTGCTCGGGCAGACGATCCACACGCTCCGGCCCGACCTACCGCTTGTCGTGATCGACCAGGTCGGGCTCGGGGAGGGCGACTTCATCGACATCGGGCTGCCGGTCCTGGACGGTCGCGCGGTGCCGCTGTCCATCAAGACGCTGGTGTTCTATGACTGAGTACGCCGAGTGGCGAGGGGGTGGCAGGGCATGCGACTAGCAGCGACGCTGTTCGGTCACCGCTACGAGTTCCGCGACATCAAGGACCTCCTGGCCAAGGCGAACGAGGAGAAGTCCGGCGACGAGCTCGCCGGAATAGCGGCAGAGAGCGCCGCCGAGCGCATGGCCGCCCGGTTCGTGCTCTCCGAGGTGACCCTGGAGACGCTTCGTCAGAACCCTGCAGTCCCCTACGAGGAGGACGAGGTCACCCGCGTCATCGACGACGCGGTCAACGAAGCCGTCTGGGCCGAGATCAAGGGCATGCAGGTGGGGGAGCTCCGCGAGTGGCTGCTCGCTGACACCACGACCGAGGACATGATCAAGCGGCTCAGCAACGGGCTGACCTCGGAGATGGTCGCGGCCGTCACCAAGCTGATGTCGAACCTCGACCTGATGCTCGCCGCCCGCAAGATCCGGGTCGTCAAGCACGCGACCAACACGATCGGACTGCCGGGGACGCTGGGCTCGCGCTGCCAGCCCAACAACCAGACCGACTCGGTCGAGGGAATCCGCGCCGCCATCTACGAGGGCCTGAGCTTCGGCTCGGGAGACAGCGTCATCGGGATCAATCCGTCCGACGATTCCTTGGGGAGCGTGGCTCAGCTGCTGGAGATGACCTACGAGGTGATCACCCGCTGGGAGATCCCGACCCAGAACTGCGTGCTCGCCCACGTCTCGACCCAGATGGAGGCGATGCGAAAAGGCGCGCCGGTGGGGCTGGTCTTCCAGAGCCTCGCGGGGTCGCAGAAGGGCAACGACTCCTTCGGCATCGACGTCGCCATGCTCGACGAGGCCTATGCGCTCGCGAAGCGCTACTCCGTGGCTACCGGGCCGAACTTCATGTACTTCGAGACCGGGCAGGGCTCCGAGCTGTCCGCCGACGCCCACCACGGTGCGGACCAGGTGGTCATGGAGGCCCGGTGCTACGGGTTCGCCAAGCGGTGGGACCCGTTCCAGCTCAACACCGTGGTGGGGTTCATCGGGCCGGAGTACCTCTACGACGCCACCCAGATCACCAGGGCCGGGCTCGAGGACCATTTCATGGGCAAGCTGACCGGGATCTCCATGGGGGCGGACGTCTGCTACACCAACCACGCCCGGTCGACACAGAACGAGCTCGAGAACCTTGCCGTGCTGCTCGGGGCGGCGGGCGTCAACTACATCATGGGCATCCCGATGGGCGACGACTCGATGCTCAGCTACCAGAGCTCGAGCTACCACGACGCGCCGAGCCTGCGGCAGCTGCTCAACCTGCGTCCGCTGCCCGAGTTCGAGGCCTGGATGGAGGACATCGGTCTGCTCCGCGACGGCCGACTGACCGCGATGGCCGGCGACGCCTCCTTCTTCCTGGGACGGTGACGGGGCGACCATGAGCACCGTGTCCGCGACCGAGGTCCGCAGCATCGTCGAGGCCGTCCTCGCCGAGCTGTCCCACGACGGCGGAGCGACCGAGCCCTCAGCAGCCAGGCCCGCGCCGGCCGTGCCACAGCCCGCCGAGTCCCAAGAGGCCAGGCCCCAGCCGGCGACGTCAAGCTCGTCTGTCTCGTCACGAGGCACGGTCGCTGCGGCCGACGTCGGTGGGGCCGACGTCGGTGGGGCCGACATCGACGTACCCGACCCGACCGGCCGCCAGGAGCGGCGACGCGTCGGTGTGGAGAACCCCGTCAACGCCACCGGCATCGTCAACCTGGCCGGCTCCACCTCGGCCCGGCTCGCGGTGGGACGTGCGGGCCCGCGCCCGCGCACGCGTGCTGTGCTGCTGTTCGGGGCTGACCACGCGGTGACGCAGGACGCGATCTTCGGCGACGTGCCGACCGAGCTGCTCGAGCAGTTCGGGCTGTTCACCGTGCAGACCCGGGTCACCGACCAGGAGGAGTACCTCTTGCGGCCCGACCTCGGACGTCTTCTCGACGACGAGTCGCGCACGGTGGTCGCCGAGCGATGCGTCAAGAAGCCACAGGTGCAGATCGTCGTCGGTGACGGCCTGTCGGCCGCTGCGGTGACCAACAACCTCCCGCAGATCTACCCGGTGATGGAGCAGGGCCTGCAGAGCGCCGGCCTGACCCTCGGCACCCCGTTCTTCGTGCGCTACTGCCGGGTCGGCGTCATGAACGACATCAACGACATCGTCGAGGCGGACGTGGTGGTGCTCCTCATCGGCGAGCGACCGGGTCTGGGTGTCGCGGACGCGATGAGCGTCTACTCCGGCTGGCGTCCCACGGCAGGCAAGTCCGACGCCCATCGGGACGTGATCTGCATGATCACCGCCAACGGCGGCACCAACCCGCTCGAGGCGGGGGCCTTCGTGGTCGAGCACGTGAAGAACGTGGTGCATGCCCAGGCGAGCGGTGTCGAGCTCCGGCTCAAGCAGAGCGAGGGCCGCTGATGGCCGTTCTCGACCCGATCAAGCCGAAGATCCTGGCCACCCGCCTGATCCCCAACGTGGACAGGGGGTTCGCCACGAGACTCGGCCTGCGCGAGGACCAACGCAGCCTGGCGCTGGTGACCTGCGACATCGACGACAGCCTCTACGTCTCCCTCGACGAGGCGACCAAGATGGCCGACGTCGAGGTCGTGTACGCCCACAGCTTCTACGCCGGGTCGGCCCACGCCTCCGGCCCGCTGTCGGGCGAGATCATCGGGATCCTCGCCGGTCCGTCTCCGGCGGAGGCACGTGCGGGGCTTGGCGCGTGCGTCGACTACGCCCACGACGAGGCGTGGTTCCACGCGGCCGACGACGCCGGCGACCTCGCCTTCTTCGCTCACACGATCTCCCGGACCGGGAGCTACCTCAGCAAGGAGGCCGACGTTCCTCAGGGCACGTCCATGGCCTACCTCATCGCGCCGCCGCTCGAGGCCACGTACGCGCTCGACGCCGCGCTGAAGGCGGCCGACGTCGAGATGGCGGTGTGGTTCGCCCCGCCGTCCGAGACGAACTTCTCCGGGGGCTACCTCGTCGGTGCGCAGAGCGCCGTCGTCGCGGCCTGTGCAGCGTTCCGCGACGCCGTCCTCGAGATTGCGGCCCTGCCGCGGGAGGTGTGAACCGTGCCCGAGGAGTACGACAGCGACCTGAGGTCGGTGCAGGAGGCGCGCCGGCTCGCCGTCGCCTGCCGGACGGCGCAGCGCGAGTTCGCGACCGTGTCGCAGGCCGAGGTGGACCGCATCTGCGCGGCGATGGCGGACGCGGTCTTCCGCGACGCGGCGCGACTCGGCCAGATGGCTCACGAGGAGACGGGCTACGGGGTCCCGGGACACAAGAGGATCAAGATCGAGTTCGCCTCCCGGACGGTGTGGGAGTCAATCCGCGACATCCCCACCGTCGGCGTACTCCGGCGCGACCTCGAGAAGAGGGTGGTCGAGATCGGGTGGCCGGTGGGGGTCGTCGTAGGTCTGTGCCCCTCGACCAACCCGAACTCGACGGCGGTCTACAAGGTGCTCATCTCGGTGAAGGCCCGCAACGGCTGCATCATCGGGCCCCATCCCTCGGCAAAGCGGAGCACCTACGAGGCCGTCCGAATCATGGCCGAGGCGGGGGAGCGCGCCGGGATGCCGAAGGGGCTGGTCTCCTGCATGCGGGAGGTGAGCCTCGCCGGGTCCCAGGAGCTGATGCGGCACTACGCGACCTCGCTCATCCTGGCCACGGGTGGCACACCGATGGTCCGTGCCGCCCACAGCGCCGGCAAGCCTGCTCTCGGTGTCGGGCCCGGCAACGTGCCGGTGTACGTCGACCGCAGCGCCGACGTGTCGGCGGCAGCTGACGCTATCGTGAACAGCAAGGCCTTCGACAGCTCCACGATCTGCGCCACCGAGCAGGCGGTCGTCGCCGACCGGCCGATCGCCGACAAGCTTCGCGCCGAGATGGAGCGGCTCGGAGCCTGTTGGGTCGGGTCTGCCGAGAAGGCCGCACTGGAGCGGACCGTGTTCAACCCCGGCGGCGGGATGAACCCGGGAGCGGTCGGGAAGACGCCCCAGCAGCTCGCCCGGCTCGCCGGCATCGACGTCCCGGCCCACGCGCGCGTCCTGGTGGCCGAGCTCGATCGTGTGGGACGTGAGGAGCCACTCAGCGCGGAGAAGCTGACGACGGTTCTCGGGTGGTACGTCGAGGATGGGTGGCGGGCCGGTTGCGAGCGCTCCATCGAGCTGCTCCGCTACGGCGGAGACGGGCACTCGCTGGTCATCCACGCCACCGACGAGGACGTCATCCTGGCCTTCGGCATCGAGAAGCCGGCCTTCCGGATCCTCGTCAACACCTGGGGCACGTTGGGTGCGATCGGAGCGACGACGGGTGTGATGCCTGCGATGACCCTCGCGCCGGGTGGCATCGGCGGTGCCGTGGTGAGCGACAACATCACCGTCACGCACCTGCTCAACGTCAAGCGTCTCGCCTACGCACTCCACGACCCGCCTCCAGCGGCCTACGACCACGCCCCCGACGTCCGAGGGGCACCGCAGGACAGCCGCCGTGCCGGCTCCGCCGCCTCCGTGCCGGCTGGCGCTGGGGACGACCGCGTGGAGCGGATCGTGCAACGGGTGCTCGAGGAGCTAGGTGGTGGTCGATGACAGGACCGACGAGGAGCCGACCGCCTCCTGCCGCGGACCGGCCGATCCGGAGGACGGCAAGCGCAGGACCCCATCAACAGCTTCACAGTGAGAGGACACTCCAGTGGCGAATCCCCAGATGATCGCGCTCGGCATGATCGAGACGCGCGGACTCGTCGGCGCGATCGAGGCAGCCGATGCAATGGTGAAGGCGGCCAACGTCACGCTGATCGGCAAGGAAGAGATCGGCGGCGGCTACGTGACGGTCATGGTCCGCGGCGACGTGGGCGCGGTGAAGGCCGCCACCGACGCCGGTGCGGCGGCCGCCCAGCGGGTCGGCGACCTCGTGAGCGTGCACGTGATCCCACGCCCGCACGGTGACGTCGAGTTCATCCTGCCGGCACAGAACCCCGGCGTCGCGGCCGCCGGGACGTGACCGGCCGACCCGAGGACTGACCGACGGTCATCGACGTGAGTCGCCGGGTCCACACCGCCGACGACGTGCTCCGCCACGCACTCGCGGGTGCGACGGAGCTGGTCGTCGCGCCCGGGGACCTGCTCACGCCGTTGGCTCGCGACGTCGCCCACGAGCACGGCATGAGCGTCGTGGTGGACGCCGCAGCGGCTGCGTCGGCAAGCCGGCCGGCGAGACCACGCCTGAGTCACATGAAGGGGGTGCACACCATGCCTCTCGACGCCTTCCCGGTCGAGCTGCATCGACCGGAGATGGACGTCCGGCTACGCGACGTGATCGGCGCGGAGCATGGGATGCCCATGGCCGCAGGCGTGATGAGCCTGCGCGAGGGGAGCTTCCCCTGGAAGCTGGACTACGACGAGGTGGAGTACGTCATCGAAGGAGAGCTGCACGTCACGACCACCGACGAGAAGGTCGTCGGTCGCCCAGGCGACGTGATCGCCGTTCCGAAGGGCTCCTCGATCACCTTCGGGACTCCCTCGTGGGCGCGATTCCTCTACGTGACCTACCCAGCCGACTGGGGAGGTGCGCAGTGACGGGATCAGAGCTCGCCCTGACCATGGCCGCGCTCGAGGCGGTCCGCGACACCAGCGCGCGCGGCGAGCCGCCGGAGGCGGTCAGGGTGGGGGTAGACCTCGGCACGGCGTACACCGTGCTCGTCGTCCTCGACGAGGACGACCGTCCCCTGGCGGTGAGGTGCGAAAGAGCGGACGTGGTCCGCGACGGAGTCGTCACAGACTTCATCGGTGCCATCGACGTGGTGCGCAGGCTCAAGCACGAGGTCGAGTCGCGGCTAGGTCTCGCGCTCGAGGCCGCCCACGGCGCCTACCCGCCGGGAGTGCCGCTGAGCGAGGTCCGCGCCGTCCAGCACGTCATCGAGGCCGCGGACCTGGAGTGCACCGGACTGGTCGACGAGCCGACCGCCGCCAACGCTGTCCTCGGCCTCCGTGACGGGGCTGTCGTGGACGTCGGTGGCGGTACGACGGGTGTGGCGGTTCTCGAGGACGGGCAGGTCGTCCACACCGCCGACGAGGCGACCGGGGGCACCCACCTGTCGCTGGTGATCGCAGGCGCACTCGGTGTCTCCTTCGCGGAGGCGGAGACATTGAAGCAGGACCCGTCCCAGCACCGCAGGCTGTTCCCGATCGTCCGCCCGGTGATGGAGAAGGTCGCCACCATCGTCGCCCGCAGCACCGCCGGCCGGGCGTTGCCCACCGTCCACCTCGTCGGCGGGAGCGTCGCGTTCGCCGGGTTCGACCAGGTGGTCTCCGAGGTGCTCGGCCTCGAGGCGGCCGTCCCCGTGTCCCCGCTGCTCGTCACCCCGCTGGGGATCGCGCTGAGCGCTCCTGCGCGCGAGAGCGCGCACGGCCGCGCCCGACACAGGGAGTACTCCCGATGACCGAGGACCACCGATGACCGAGGAGAGGTGCCGCTGTGGCCGATGACTTCGAGCTCCGGGCCTACTGCTACATCGACCGGATGCAGCCGCAGTACGCCGCCTTCGTCGGGACCGTTACACAGGGCGACCTGCCGATCGAGGGCATGGCTGCGCTGTACGTCGAGATGGCGCCCGGCAACCACGTCTTCCGCGTCGTCGACGTCGCAGTCAAAGCAACCATGGCCCGACCTGGTGCGCAGATCGTCGAACGTCAGTTCGGCATGTTCGAGCTCCACTCCGAGTCGCAGGCCGAGGTGCTTCAGGCCGGTGACGCCGTGCTCGGCGAGCTGGGCCTGGAGGTCGCGGCCCGCAAGCGTCCCCAGATCGCGTCGATGCAGGTGATCACCAACGTCAGCCCTTACCAGACGCAGCTCCTCAACCGGTTCACGCGCGGCATGATGCTGGTCGCCGGCCAGACGATGCTGGTCATGGAGTGCACCCCGGCCGCCTACATCAACCTCGCCGCGAACGAGGCCGAGAAGGCCGCGGCGGTGAACCTCATGCACGTCACCTCGGTCGGTGTCTTCGGGCGCCTCTGGATGGCCGGCACCGAGTCCGACATCCTCGCCGCCCGCAACGCGGCGACCGCATCCCTGGAGGGCCTCGATGGTCGGGACTGAGCACGGGCACCGTCACGAGCCACGGCGGTTCATCACCCGGCACGACGTCGAGGACGCCGCGGCAGCGGGGCGATCGATACGACTGAGGGGGAGGGACATCCTCACCGACGAGGCTGCCCAACGGGCGATGGATCTCGGGCTTGCTGTCGAGCGTGAGGGATCCACCACCCCCGGCGTCTCCACGGCCCCCGCGAAGAGCTCGCCGGCTGCCCCCTCGCGCCACCCGTCCGGACCGACCGCGCGGACGGAGCCGGCCGCTTCAGATGCCGACCTGCGGCGAGCGGTGCGGGCTGCCGTGATCGCCGAGCTCGGCGCCGAACCGCCTGGGCTCGACGCGGCGATCGACCGGGTGCTCCAGCGCCGCTCCCGTTAGTCACCCGCCCGCCTGTGCCGGGTAGAGCTGGGCCCGGTCCCCGTCGGAGAGGGCGGTCCCGCGAGGCACGGCGGCCCCGTTGAGGACGACGACACAGGCCCGGGGGTCCACTCCGCAGGCGGCGGCCAGGTCGGCCGCCACCGCACCGTCGGCGAGGTCGACGCGCTCGTCGCCGTCGGCGACCCGCCCCTGAGCGAGGTGCCCTTTGAGCGTCACCGTCACCTGCATGAGGTTCTCCCGAGTCGTCACCAGCCGGCGGGCTCGCCGTACTGGGCCTCGACGAGGTGCACGATGCCGAGCCGTTCGAGGGTGTCGCGCGGCACGAGCAGGCTGAGCTGCACGAAGCCGGGGAGACGCCCGATGTCGACCGCGCCCGAGATGGTGGAGCGGTTCTTCACCTCGTCGACGGTCATGCCGAACAGCGTCGCGGCGCGGGCGACGGCGTTGTCGACAGCCGCGTTGATGAAGGGGCCGGACCCGAGCACCTGGACGGGGAGCATCGGGCCCTCGAGCCTCGTGTCGTTCGCCTCGGCAAGCGCCTTGGCACGGGAGACCTCGTCGGCGCTGAACGGGCGGGCGAGGAACGGCAGGTCCTCGGCCGGCGGGAGCAGGATGGGCCCGTCCAGCTCGAGGCCCTTGATCACATCCACCCGCACCACCAGCCGGGCGCCGATGTCGGTGGTGTGTACCGCCACCTCACCGTCGCCGATCATGGCGTGCACGTCACCGGCGTAGATCCCGGCGCCGTCGACCTTCACGGGCACGATCACGACGCTGCCCTGGCGCACCGAGTCGATGTCCATGTGGACGTCCGTGCGCATCTCCAGCTGCTCGTCGGTCACCGCGAACTCGTGCTCGGCGCCCACGAGGAAGGCCCCGAAGTCGCCGCAGTTGTGGGAGCTCGGCAGGTCGATCGCGGGGATCGAGCCGAGGTTGCCCGCGGAGATCCGGCAGCGCGTCATGGTGCCGACCAGGTCGGCCCGGCCCAGGGCGACGATCGGGTGCTGGGTGGAGTGCTCGGTGAGGGCGACCCACTCGCGGGCGTCGCGGGCCATCTCCTCGGCGCGGGCGGGAGCAACGGTCACCCCGACCTCCTTCGGGTCGTCGAAGACCATCGTGTAGCCCTCCACCATGTGGAATGCGACGACCTCGCTGTCGCACGCCTTGCACCGCACCGCGGACTCGCCGATGCCGTCGAGGTAGGTGTCGGGGTAGAGGAAGTGCCGCCCGGCGTCGCGGCAGGTGGGGCAGATGTTCGCGACGAAGGGGTCGCTGATGAACCGGTCCTCGACGCCGACGTGGGTGCCCGAGGTGGTTGCGCGCGAAGTCTGCTCCAGCATCTCGACGTACAGGGCGACGGCGTCGCCGACCCTCGCTCCCTCGACCCGCACCGGCAGCGACACCTCGTGGCCGCTGCGGATGGACGGCGTGATCATCGGCCCCCAACATCCGGGCACGGTGATGTACTCGATGCGCCCGCCGTCCTTGACGGGGCCGAGCATCTCGTTGCTCGGTCCGACGATGTCGGTGTAGCGGTCGACCAGGACGAAGTCCTGAGCCAGGTCTGAGGTGAGCTCGACGGTCATGGGGGACCTCCTCGGGGCGGGCAGCACATGGTGAACCGGTCCGGCTTCAGGCGTCCCGAGCGCCGGCCTGTGCCGGCGGTCCTGGTCCCTCGAACGTACGGCGGGGGAGCGACCCACGACAAGGGCGGGGCACCTTTGATGAGCGACCGACGAACGACCGACGAGCTGCCCGCGCCCGCTCCGTCCCATCCCGTCCCGGTCTGCGCCCAGGACCCGTGCTGCCCCACCCGAAATGCCTACTCGGCAATAACGCGAACGGCTCTGGCAGGCCACGAAGGGGGTGCCTAGGTTCGCCAGATCCCCTTCTGTCTTCCCCTGCTTTGGAGGTCGGTATGACGACAGAGGCAGCAGCCACATCCATCCCCCAGCAAGCCCGCAGCGCACCACGGCTCGATGATGGGGCCCGGCTCGGGCTGTACGAGACGATGGTGCTCAGCCGCACCTACGAGGAGGCCATCCTCCGCGAGTACCACGCCGACAAGGGCCCCGGCTTCGACATCGGAAAGGGCCTCGTCCCCGGCGAGATGCACCTGTCGGCCGGCCAGGAGCCGGTGGCCGCGGGGGTGTGCGCCCACCTGACCACCGACGACGCCGTCACGGCGACCCACCGCCCGCACCATCTCGCGATCGCGCACGGCGTGGACCTGCGCAAGATGACCGCGGAGATCTTCGGCAGGGAGGGCGGGCTGGGCAGGGGCCGCGGCGGCCACATGCACCTGTTCGACCCCGACACCCACTTCTCGTGCTCAGGCATCATCGCCGAGGGCTACCCGCCCGCGCTCGGCCAGGCCTTCGCCTTCCAGCGCAAGGGGACCGACCGGATCGCGGTCGCGGTGACCGGTGAGGGCGCGGCCAACCAGGGGGCCTTCCACGAGTCGCTGAACCTCGCGGCCCTCTGGAAGCTCCCCGTCGTGTTCGTGGTCGAGGACAACGACTGGGGCATCTCGGTGCCGCGCAAGGCGTCCACCTCGGTGGGCTCCAACGCCGCTCGGGCCGCCGCTCACGGCATGCCGGGCGAGCGTGTCGAGGACAACGACGTGGAGGCGGTCTACGACGCGGCTGCACGCGCGGTCGCACGCGCCCGCGCAGGCGAGGGCCCGTCGCTCATCGAGGTGCACACGCTGCGGATGTGGGGCCACTTCGAGGGCGACGCCCAGGGCTACCGGCCCGAGCTGGCCGAGGTGTCGAAGCACGACCCGATCCCCCGCTACGAGCAGACCCTCCGCGACGACGGACTGCTCGACGACGACGCGGTCGACGAGATTCGGCGGATGACGAGCACCGCCGTCGAGGACGCCGTCGCCTTCGCCAAGTCCAGCCCGGTCCCGGACCCGGACACCGCCACCGACTACCTCTTCGCGTGAAGGAGCCACGATGACGATCACAGAGACCCACGCACCCACCCGGCGCCTGACCACGTCGAAGGCGATGGTCGAGGCCATCGCGCAGGAGATGGAGCGCGACCCGGCGGTGTTCTACATGGGCGAGGACGTCGGCAAGTACGGCGGCATCTTCGGCTCGACCACCGGCCTGATCGACCGCTTCGGGCCCGCGCGGATCATCGACACCCCGATCTCCGAGACCGCGTTCATCGGTCTGGGCATCGGCGCCGCCGTCGAGGGCATGCGACCCATCGTCGAGGTGATGTTCACCGACTTCATGGGCGTCTGCCTGGACCAGATCTACAACCACATGGCGAAGATCCACTTCGAGTCCGGCGGCAACGTCAAGGTCCCGATGGTGCTCACGATGGCCGCCGGGGGCGGCTACTCCGACGGCGCCCAGCACTCGCAGTGCCTGTGGGGCACCTTCGCGCACCTGCCCGGGATGAAGGTCGTCGTGCCGAGTACGCCGGCCGACGCGAAGGGCCTGATGACGTCGGCGATCCGGGACGACAACCCGGTCGTGTACATCTTCCACAAGGGCGTCATGGGCCTGGCCTGGATGGCGAAGAACCAGCGCAGCACCGACGAGGTGCCCGAGGGTGACTACACGGTGCCGATCGGCAAGGCCCGGATCGCCCGGACGGGCTCGGACGTCACGGTCGTGACGCTGTCCCTGTCGGTCCACCACGCGCTCGACGTCGCGGAGAAGCTCGCGCCGGAGGGGATCGACGTCGAGGTGCTCGACCTGCGCAGCCTGGTCCCGCTCGACCGGGAGGCGATCCTCGAGTCCGTCGGCAAGACCGGCCGGCTGATCGTCGTGGACGAGGACTACCACTCCTTCGGCGTCTCCGGCGAGGTCGTGGCCACGGTCACCGACCACGACCCGGGGATGCTGCGGATGCCGGTGAAGCGGGTCGCCGTACCGGACGTGCCGATCCCCTACGCCCACGACCTCGAGTACGCCGTCCTGCCGCGGCACGACCGGATCGAGGCGGCGATCCGGGCCTCGCTGTGACCGACGTACCGTTCCCGGCCCTGTCGGAGGAGAAGCCGGACGCGGAGGGAGTCCTCGCCACGTGGTTCGTGAGCGAGGGCTCCACCGTGACCGCCGGTCAGCTGATCGCCGAGGTCCAGGTGGACAAGGTGTCGGCGGAGGTCCTCTCACCGACGGCCGGTGTGGTGCACCTTCTGGTCGAGGAGGAGGCAGCGGTCACGCAGGGTACGCCGATCGCCCGCATCACCCCCGGCGGTTAGAGCCCCGGTGGTCGAGGAGCACCTCGAGGACCAGGTCTGCAGACTCTGCCCGTCGGAACATGGGAGGAAGCGGGCTGTGAAGATGGGGAGTCGGAGTCATGAAGATGGGGAGTCCTCCCGACGAGAAGCGGTGCCGAGGATCCATACCGTCGTGGTTATCGCAGGTCGCCACCCGGGCGGCCACGA
>DATHVS010000263.1:0-7297 GCA_035461195.1 Nocardioidaceae bacterium | reverse complement strand
GCCGCGCAACAGCGAGCGCTCCTTCTGCTGCGGTGCCGGCGGTGCGCGCATGTGGATGGAGGAGACGATCGGTGAGCGCATCAACCTCAACCGCACCAACGAGGCGGTCGAGACCGGCGCCGACCAGATCGCGACCGGCTGCCCGTTCTGCCGCGTAATGCTCTCCGACGGCCTCACCGCGAAGCAGGCCGACGGGTCCGCGCGCGAGGAGGTCGAGGTGCTCGACGTCGCACAGCTGCTGCTCGCCTCGGTCAAGGGCGAGAGCCGTACGCCGGCCGCGGCGGGCGTCTCCGCGAAGGCGGAGCCGTCGAAGGGCGACGTGACGCAGACGCCGAGCACCGTCACGGCCACCAAGGCGGTCGGAGCCAACGCTGCAGCGACCGAGGAGAAGGATCCCGAGGTAGAGACCAGCAAGCCGCTCAACAAGGGCTCGCTCTTCGAGGCAACTCCTGACGAGCCCGTCGAGACGAAGTCCACGGGCACGGGCATGTCGCTCTTCGACACCCCGGCGGAGTCCGCCCCTGCGCCGGGCACCCCCGCCGCGCCCGAGGCCGAGTCCGTGGCGGCGGAGAAGTCAGAGACCAATCAGGACAGCGCGCTCGGCTCGGGGTCGCTGTTCGACACCCCGGCCGAGTCCGCCCCTGCTGAGGCGGCCGAGCCGAAGGCGCCGGCTGAGCCCAGCATCGGCACCGGTGGCTCGCTGTTCGACGTGGCGCCCAGTGAGCCCGAGCCCGCCAGGCCCGAGCCGGTGAAGGCCGAGGAGCCGAAGGCGGCGGAGCCCAAGGCCGAGGCAGCACCCACTCCGGAGGCACCCGCGGGCGAGAGCAAGATCGAGTCCGCCGGGTCACTGTTCGACCTCTCCCCGAGCGAGCCCGAGCCCGCCAAGGCCGAGCAGCCCGAGGCAGAGCAGCCCGAGGCAGAGCAGCCCGAGGCAGAGGAGGCCCCGGCGGAGGCGACGCCAAACGCTCCTGAATCATCGGGAGAGAAGCACGAGCCGAAGAAGCCGGAGGGCGGCATCGACGAGAGCAAGTCGCTCTTCGACATCTAGTCCAGCGGCGCATCGCGCTTGGAACGGGCCGTCCCATGGAGGGGCGGCCCGTTCTGCTTCCCCACGGCCACGAGACACCCCACGACGGTCCCGGTGGACGGCCACGACGTGTCGGGCCAGGCACGACGACACCATCTGACGTCAAGCGTGACGTCAAATACCCTTGACATGACATCACTGTGATGTCATAGTGATGCACATGGACATCACGCCGTACGTCGACAGCCTCCGTCAGGACCTCGCCGCCGCGGCCGAAGCGGGAGGCGCCGACGTCAAGGCCGCTGCGGAGCGACTCACGCTCGCCCTCGATCCCGCGATGCGCCTTGCCCTGATGGACGCCCTCTCGCAGGCCGCCGCCGAGATCACGGCCGAGCTGCCTGCCGGGTCGGTGGACGTGCGTCTGCGCGGCCGGGAGCCGGAGCTCGTGGTCGACGTACCGACCATGCCCTTGGCACCCCCCGCACCACCCGGACCGCCGCCCCCGCCGGAGCCCGACGAGGACGAGGAGGACGGCGCAGTCGCCAGGATCACCCTCCGCATCCCCGAGTCGCTCAAGGCCAAGGCCGAGGAGCTCGCGGCGAGCAGCGGCCACTCCCTCAACACCTGGCTCGTCACCACGATCCGCAACGCGACCCGCGAACGCGCGATCAGCGTCGACATCGACCTGTCGAGCATCCCGTTCGTCGAGGAGATGCAGCGAGGTCCTGGCCGTCGCGGTGGACGCCGCATGACCGGCTGGGTCTGACCGACAGCCCACCCACGAGAGACCACCGACCGACCGGCGATGCCGGCTCGGCGGCCGAGCACACCCAGAAACCGGAGTACCCGCCATGCGCAAGTCGTTCGACACCCCCGGCACTGCCTCGCTGTACGTCGAGCTCGGTTCCGGCCAGGTGGCCATCAGGGCCACCGAGACCGACGAGACCGCCGTGAACGTCGAGGGTCCTGACGCCGAGGACACGACCGTCGAGCAGCGCGGCGACCAGATCGTCGTGATCGCACCCCAGCGACGATCCGGCCTCCTCGGCTTCGGCGGCGGCCTGACCGTGACCGTGAGCCTGCCTCACGACAGCGACCTGACCACGAAGCTCGGCTCCGCCGACCTCGAGGTGACCGGTCGTCTCGGCCCGACGCGGGTCAAGAGCGGCTCGGGCGAGGTCCGTGTCGACAAGCTCAGCCAGGACGCTGTCCTCAAGACCGGGTCCGGGAACGTCCAGGTCGCCGGCTCGACCGGCGACCTACGCGTCAAGACCGGCTCGGGCCACGTGCAGGTCGGCCGAACGGAGGGGACCGCCGTGGTCGCCACCGGGTCGGGCAGGGTCAGCCTCGACGCGACCGAGGCCGAGACGGTGGTCAAGACGGGCTCGGGCGACGTCCTGGTCGGCAGCGCCGGAGCCGACGTCTCCATGTCCAGTGGGTCGGGTGATCTCGAGGTCGCCTCGGTCAGTCGGGGCGCCGTCACCGCCAAGACCGCCTCGGGCAGCGTCGTCGTCGGCGTGGTCGGAGGCGTCCCCGTGTGGACCGACATCAGCACCCTCAGCGGCCACGTGCGCTCGAACCTCGTCGGCGCGGGTCAGCCCGCCGAGGGGCAGGACCACGTCGAGATCCGCGCGACCACGGTCAGCGGCGACGTGGTCCTCACTCAGCTCTGACCACCACGCGACCTGAGAAGGGAAGACCCATGAACGAGTACGACCACTACCTCAACTACACGAACGCGATGAACGAGCTGCGGGAGCGCGTCGAGCACACCCAGCGCACCCGCGTCCCGGGGCAGGGCCGCCGGCGTCCTGGACGACAGGCGCTGGCACGGCGCCTGCACTCGATCGCCGACCGCCTCGACGGTTGAGCCCGCCGAGCCGGTCGAGCCGGCAGAGCGGTCGGCCGAACCCTGACGTCAGATCCGGGTGCGGTGGAAGCTCTGGAACGACCGTGACGGCGTGGGGCCGCGCTGGCCCTGGTAGCGGGAGCCGTACTTCGCCGAGCCGTACGGGTGCTCCGACGGCGAGGAGAGCCTGAAGAAGCACAGCTGGCCGATCTTCATGCCCGGCCAGAGCTTGATCGGCAGGGTCGCGACGTTGGACAGCTCGAGCGTGACGTGCCCGGAGAACCCGGGGTCGATGAAGCCCGCCGTGGAGTGGGTGAGGAGACCGAGCCGGCCGAGCGAGGACTTCCCCTCGAGCCGCGCGGCCACGTCGTCGGGCAGGGTCACGACCTCGTACGTCGACCCGAGCACGAACTCGCCCGGGTGGAGGATGAACGGCTCGTCCCCCTCCGGCTCGACCATCCGGGTCAGGTCGGGCTGGTCCTCGGCCGGGTCGATGTGGGGGTACCTGTGGTTCTCGAAGACACGGAAGAACCGGTCGAGGCGCACGTCGATGCTCGACGGCTGCACCATGGCGGGGTCGAACGGTTCGAGCTGCACCCGTTCCTTGTCGATCTCGGTGAGGATGTCGCGGTCTGAGAGGAGCACACGGAGAACCTACCCGGACTGCCGCCCCGTCGGGCCAACTACCACCGTGTTGTGGACGCCTCCCCAGCGGTATACCGCTTGTGGAGGGTCCACAACCCCGCGTTACATAGGTCGGGTGCATCCGCCGTACGTCGCCGTCGTCGGCCCCTCGGCGCCCGAGGGCCCCGAGGCCGTGGTGGCCGCGCGCGAGGCGGGCCGGCGGCTCGCCGAGCGCGGCTGGGTCGTGGTGACCGGGGGGCTCGGGGGCGTCATGGCGGCGGCTGCCGAGGGCGCCTCGGAGGCCGGGGGTACGACGGTGGGCATCCTGCCCGGGATGCGTCGGGAGGACGCCTCCCCGCACCACGAGGTGGTGATCCCCACCGGCATGGGGGAGATGCGCAACGCGCTGATCGTCCGCAGCGTCGACGCGGTCCTGGCCATCGGGGGCGCCTGGGGAACACTCTCGGAGATCGCGCTGGCCGCGAGGACGGGTGTCCCGGTCGTCGCCGTGGACAGCTGGGACCTCCCTGGGCCCGAGGTGGTGGCTTGCGAGACGGTCGCGGAGGCCGTCGGGCTCCTGGCTGCGACACTCCGTCGGTGAGCCCTCGAGGCGTCGGGTACTATTCCTGCCGGTAGCCCCACCAGGGTTCCATCTGCGGATGTAGCTCAGTTGGTAGAGCGCGACCTTCCCAAGGTCGATGTCGCGAGTTCGAGTCTCGTCATCCGCTCCGCGAAGAGGTCCCGGTCGACCCGGGACCTCTTGTCGTTTCCCCAACCTTCACCGCAACGTCACACATCACTGCGGAGTACAGGAGCCACACGCGCCCCGCTTCCGGTACCTTCACCCTGTTGGGCCGCGGAGGCCAGACCTGCGTGCGCCCCGGAAGGCTAGGGCCGTCCGGCCCGTCCTGAGCAAGGAGACTGCCATGATCCGTAGGACACGTGTGCTCGTCGGGGTCGGGCTGGGCGTCTCAGCCCTGGTCCTGTCCGCCTGCGCAGCACCGACAGACGAGGGCGACGACACCGACACCGGCACCGATGGCGGGGTGAACGCCAAGACGGCCACCTCCGCGGAGGACTTCGGCGGCATGGACGAGCTGATCGCGGCCGCCCAGGAGGAGGGCGAGCTCAACGTCATCGCCCTTCCGCCCGACTGGGCCAACTACGGCGAGATCATCGACACCTTCGCCGACAAGTACGACATCAAGGTCAACTCCCAGCAGCCCGACGCGGCCAGCCAGGACGAGATCAACGCCGCGAACCAGCTACGCGGCACCGACCGCGCCCCCGACGTGTTCGACCTCGGTCAGTCGGTCGCCCTGGCCAACACCGACCTGTACGCGCCGTACAAGGTGGAGACCTGGGACTCGATCCCCGACGAGCTCAAGGACCCCGACGGGGCGTGGGTCAACGACTACGGCGGCTACATGTCGATCGGCTACGACGCGGAGCAGGTGCCTGAGGTGAGCACGCTCGACGACCTGCTGGGCAGCGAGTTCCGCGGCAAGGTTGCCCTCAACGGTGACCCGACGCAGGCCGGCGCCGCGTTCAGCGGGGTGATGATGGCCGCCATCGCCAACGGCGGGTCGGCCGACGACATCGCGCCCGGGGTCGACTGGTTCGGCGAGCTCAACGACGCCGGCAACTTCCTCCCGGTCGACCCGACGCCCGCGACGATCGAGTCGGGCCAGACGCCGGTGGTCATCGACTGGGACTACACCAACGCCGCCGTGACGCAGAACCTTCCGTCGTGGACGGTCGTCGTCCCCGAGGAGGCCGTGGTCGGCGGCTACTACTTCCAGGCGATCAACAAGGACGCCCCCAACCCCGCGGCCGCGCGGTTGTGGCAGGAGTTCCTCTACTCCGACGAGGGCCAGAACCTCTGGCTCAAGGGCGGCGCCCGCCCCGTCCGCGCCGAGGCGATGGCCGAGGAGGGGACGATCGACCAGGAGCTCTACGACGCGCTGCCCGAGGTCTCGGGGGACCCGGTGATCCCGAGCAACGAGCAGACCGAGAAGGCGGCGCAGTACCTCAACGAGAACTGGGCCCAGGCCGTCGGCTGACCCGTCGATGACCGCTGACCTCGAGGTGCCGGTGTGAGCCGTCGTTCGCGGCTCGCACCGGCAATGGGCCTGCTGCCGTTCCTCGTCTACCTGACGATCTTCCTGCTGATCCCCACCGTCACGGTGGTCGTCGGCGCGTTCCAGGAGGACGGACAGTTCTCGATGGCGAACATCGAGGCGCTGTTCGGCCGGACGGCCATGCGGACCCTGTGGAACAGCCTCGTGCTCTCCGGCTCCACCGCCGTCATCGGCGCCGTCTTCGGCGCGATCCTGTGCTACCTCGTGGTGAGCGCGCCGCCGACCAGCCTCTTCAGGCGCGCGGTGATGTCGGTCGCCGGTGTCCTCGCACAGTTCGGTGGCGTTACGCTCGCGTTCGCGTTCATCGCGACGCTCAGCTTCTCGGGAGTCGTCACCGAGCTGCTGCGCGACACCGTCGGAGTCGATGTCTTCGGAAGCGGCTGGCTGTTCGGGCTGCCCGGGCTCATCCTGGTCTACACCTATTTCCAGATCCCGCTGATGGTGATCGTCTTCCTGCCCGCACTCGAGGGGCTGCGGCCCCAGTGGCGCGAGGCGGCGCTCAACCTCGGGGCCAACGCGCGACAGTACTGGTCCCAGATCGCCATCCCGCTGCTGTGGCCCGCGTTCCTCGGGGCCATGCTGCTGCTGTTCGCCAACGCCTTCGCCGCCTACGCGACGGCGGCGGCGCTGGTCAGCCAGGGCCAGCCCATCGTGCCGCTGCTGATCCGGGCCGCCCTCACCAGCGAGGTGGTCCTCGGCCGGCAGAACTTCGCCTTCGCGCTCGCCCTGCAGATGATCGTCGTCGTGGCCGTGGTGATGACGGCCTACGCACTGCTGCTGCGTCGAACCTCCCGGTGGTTGCGATGAGGCCGACGAGGACGTGGCGCGCGGGACGCGCCGTGCTGCTGGGCCTGTTCGCCGTCTTCTTCCTCGTGCCGTTGTACTCGATGCTCGACTTCAGCACCCGGGAGATCGGCGGCGGACGGACCGGCCAGGCGTGGGCGAACCTCGTCCAGGACCCGAACCTGACCTCGGCGATCATCACCTCGCTGCTGCTCGCGCTGCTGACGGTGGTCGGCATGCTGGTGCTGCTGCTGCCGACGATGATCTGGGTGCGGCTGCGAATCCCCCAGGCGTCGCGGCTGGTGGAGTTCCTCTGCCTGCTGCCGCTGACGATCCCGGCGCTGGTGATCGTGGTGGGCATGCGCAACGTCTACACCTGGGTGAACTACCTGGTCAGCGACTCGGCGCTGACGTTGGCCTTCGTCTACATCGTGCTCGTGCTGCCCTACGCCTACCGCGCGATCGACGCCGGGCTCTCCTCGATCGACGTGGTCACCCTGTCGGAGGCGGCGCGCTCGTTGGGTGCCGGCTGGCTGACGGTGATGCTGCGGATCGTGGTGCCCAACATCTGGTCGGGCCTTCTCGGTGCGGCGTTCATCTCCGTCGCGCTCGTCCTCGGCGAGTTCACCATCGCGTCGCTGACGAACTACGAGAACCTCCAGGTCGTGATCAACTTCCTCGGCAAGAGCGACGCCAAGACCTCGGTGGCGGCGTCGCTGGCCGCTCTGGTCTTCGCGTTCTCGCTCCTCATGGCCTTGTCGTACGTCGGCCGCGGTCGCCGTGGCCAGGAAAGGATGATGACGTGACTCAACAGGGCACCCCCGGGGTCGAGGTGGTCCTCGACGGGCTGACCCGCCGCTACGGCGAGCTCCG
>DATHVS010000262.1:0-5237 GCA_035461195.1 Nocardioidaceae bacterium | reverse complement strand
ACCGGCTCGCAGATCATGTAGCTCCCAGGCACCGGCGACGAGCAAGGCCGCATCAGAGGACTGCTTCCGAATCACTCGCGGCCAGCTCTCGACGAAGCCTTCGCAGTGCGGCCGGTCGAGTACTCCGCCACCGGGGAAGGCAAGCGGCTGGTCGGTGAGCCCGCAGCCGAGCACGTGCTCCCCGTAGGCCCTCAGCCCGAGGTCGGCCCCCGGTGCGTGCCAGGTGAGGGAGAACGCCACGGAGTCCCCGAGCACCACGACGTCAAGGGGACCCCTGGCTGGGCGGAGCTTCGTCCGCGGGGGCTCGTTCGGGGACGGATTCCGTTCTCGCGTGTCGGCGACGTGTGGTGCCGGAGGCG
This sequence comes from Nocardioidaceae bacterium, assembly GCA_035461195.1. Classification (GTDB taxonomy): domain Bacteria; phylum Actinomycetota; class Actinomycetes; order Propionibacteriales; family Nocardioidaceae; genus Nocardioides_C. The sequence goes on along the minus strand of DATHVS010000262.1, from coordinate 4,878 downwards.
TTGGCGGCTCCACTGTGGGGGGCGGTTCGACACGCACCCGGGACCCGATCTCTCCTTGCAGCTGAGGAGGCACGTCGGACGCCGCAGCGGCGGTCCGCGCGGGAGGCGTCGCGGGTGTCGCCGCAACCAGCGTCAAAGCCACTGCACTCATGGCCACCGCAGGCGACGCGGCCCGGAGTCTGCCCGGCAGGCTAGACCAGGGTGCGGTCCGCACCGGGCGTTCCACCAACCAGAACGAGACCGCGGCAGCGGCGACCGTCAGCAGCGTCCAGGCCGCCCAGTGCCACGTCGGCAGGACCATGCGCACTGGCCAGTGCCACAGGTAGATGCCATACGACACGATGCCGAGGCCGACCAAGGGCCTCCAGCTCAGCGCCCTGCTCGTCCAGCTACCCGGGGTGGCCGCTGCCAGCACGAGGCCGCTGGACGCCAGGGCGACCAATAGCAGCCCGCCGGAGAACAGCCACGGGTTCAGCGGTCCTACGCGCGCTGCCATGACGATCAGGGTCACCAGCCCCGTGACCCCGGCCAGGTCCGCCGCGCGTCTCGACGGCAGCCCGTGCCGCTCCACCACCAACGCGAGCAGTGCGCCGGACACCAGGGTGAACAGCCTGGTGTCCGTGCCGTAGTAGACCCTCTCGAACCCCGCTCCGGACGACCAGAGCATCGTCATGAGACAGGCGCTGGCGACCCAGGTGACGGCGAGAGCCCAGCCGAGACCTCGCAGGGGCCGGCCGGCCCACCGCAGCATGCCGAGGAGCAGGAGCGGGAGCAGCAGGTACCACTGCTCCTCCACACCCAGCGACCAGGTGTGGAGCAGCACCGACTGATCGGTGGTGGCCGTGTAAGCAGCCTCGGTGGTGACGAACCTCCAGTTGGCGACGTACAGCAACGCCGCCATCGCGTCGCCGCGCAGGGAGGCGGCGGTCATGGGCGAGGCGACCCAGGCAGCCCAGCCGGCGAGCACTCCGAGCAGCAGGAGCAGGGCGGGGAGCAGTCGGCGGGCACGCCGGCCCCAGAAGGCCCACAGGTCGACCCGGCCGGTCTGCCGGTATTCGCGGATGAGCAGGCTCGTGATGAGAAAACCCGAGAGCGCGAAGAACACGTCGACGCCGATGAAACCTCCCGGCAGCCAGCCCGCACCGAAGTGGAAAACGAGCACTCCGAACACGGCCAACGCTCGGACGCCGTCGAGCGCGGGTCGGTACGGCAGCCGAGAGCGCGGAGAGATGGGCATGGGGAACTCCTGCGACAAGCCTAAGCCGGTTGCCGCATCCGCGGGATCGGTGGTGATGCGCCCCACAGCGGCAGATGCCCTCCCGGTCACCCCGCACTGGTGATGCGGACGGACTGCGGAGGGAGCAGAGTCAGATGCGTCAGGGGGGGCAGCCGACCGCCTCCGGCCGGCGACTCGACCCGCAGTTCGGAGGACAGCTCGATGCATGTGCAGAAGCAGCAGGTCAGCGAGAACTGCTACGCGGCGCTCAACCGGACGAACCTGGCGTGCGACGCCAACACCGGCCTGGTCAACCTGGGTGGGGGCTGCTGGTCAAGGACGAGCAAGGCGTACTTCCAGCACGTGCTCGACGAGTCGAGAAGGTGTTTCGACGCAGGGCTCAGCTCCGAGCAGGCAGCCGAGCGCGTCGACCTCGGCGAGTACGGCGAGTGGAGAGCCCGGCTCGTCTCGCCATCCACGTCGAGCGGGCCTGCCGCGAGTTCCGCGGCGAGCCGACGGACGGCTCCTGGAACCTGGCGAAGCTCGAGTACGCCGGCCTGTCGGTGGTCTTCTCCGGGGACACCCGGCCGTGTCAGTTCGTGACGGACGCGGCGGCCGGAGCCGACCTGCTGATCCACGAGAGCTTCCAGTCTCCGGCGGTCGCCGCAAAGGCCTGGGGCGTGCCGCTGGAGACCGCCCTCAGGGTGACCGAGTCGGCGCACACCATCCCCGGTCAGATGGCGAGGATCCTCGACTTGCCCAAGCCGGGCATGGCCGCGTTGTGGAACCTGGACGTCAGCCCGGGAGTAGGCGGGGTCTTCGAGGAGATCAGGGAGCAGTACGGCGGTCCCGTTGCGATCTGCCAGGACCTGACCAGCCCTCGCTCGATCCGGCGCGGAAGCCGCCGGGCTGGTGGGCCGAGGCCCCGCTGGACATCTGACACCCGGACCTTGTCCGCCGCACCTCGCGGCCTACGTCGACCCCTGAGCGAGGCTCAGGGGTCGTCGCAGACGTGGCGAGACGCGTGCGGTCCGTTCAGAAGCACTGCCAGACCGTGGTGGACCGCCACTCCTCACCCGGCCGGAGGACCACACTCGGGTAGGTCTGCCTGTTCGGAGAGTCGGGGAGGTGCTGGGTCTCGAGGCACAGGCCGTCGCTCTGGCGGTAGGTCCGCTGCCCCTTGCCGATGATCGACCCGTCCAGCAGGTTGCCTGTGTAGAGCTGCACCGCGGGCTGGTCGGTGAGCACCTCGAGCGCGCGGCCCGACGTCGGATCCTCGACCCGGGCGGCCCTGGCCAGGTGCTTGCCGTGCCGCCCGTCGATCAGCAGCGAGTGGTCGTACCCCTTGCTGCTCGCGAGCTGCACGGTCCCCGCCCGAAGGTCGCGACCGACGGGCTTCGGGGAACGGAAGTCGAACGGCGTTCGGTGCACCGGCACGGGAGGCCCCAGCGGGATCCCGGTCTCGTCGACGGGGAGGTACCGGCTCGCGGGGATGCTGAGCACGTGCGACTCGATGGTGCCGTTCTCGGGTCCCTGGAGGTTGAAGTAGGTGTGTTGGGTGAGGTTGAGGACCGTGGGCTTGTCGGTGGCAGCCGTGTAGTCGATCGTCACCGACGAGGGTCCGACGGTGTACCTGACGGTGACGGACAGCCGGCCGGGGAACCCCATGTGGCCGTCCGCGCTGACGTGGGTGAGCTCGACGGCCACAGCGTCCTTCGACTCGACCGCCTTCCCCGACCAGACCTGCCTGTTGAAGCCCTCCGGACCGCCGTGCAGCGCGTTCCCGCGGTCGTTGCAGGGGACCTGGTACTCCACCCCGTCGAGGGTGAACCGGCCACGCGCGATGCGGTTGGCGAACCGGCCGACGACCGCGCCGAGGTTCGCTGTGTCCTGGACGTAGCCGTCGAGGGTGTCGTAGCCGAGAACGACATCGGACAAATGACCGTCACGGTCCGGGACGCGGAGGGACTGCACCACCGCGCCCCAGGTGACCACCGCCAGCTCCAGGTCGCCGTTCCGGAGCCGGAACCTGTTCACCTCGGTGCCGTCGGCGGTCGTCCCGAAGGTCGCTTCCTCGATGCTGTTCACGGCGAGGCTGGTCACCGCCCCTCGTGGGTCATCACGTCGAGCGCGACGGTGGCGGCGAGGATCACGACGGTGTTCTGACCTGGCTCGACCTCGACCCCGTAGGTGTCGGCGACGCGGAACCATCTCTTCGACACGGTGGCCACGGTGTCACGTCCGTGGGTGAAGGTGTACTCGTGGTCGAGGATGTTGCCCTGCAGCTCGAGGTCGGGCCCGCCCTCGACCTCGACGGCCCAACGATGCCGGATCGGGCTCACCAGGGCCTTCTTGACCATGGCGAGACGGTTGCCCTCGGCGTCCTCGATCTCCATCGCGTCCTTGATGCGCATCATCCGTTCCTGGATCTTCGCGAGCTTGTGGCCGTGCGCGTCCTCGATGACCAGCGTCTTGCGCAGCCGCAGCGCCTTGCCGTCCACCTTGAAGGCCCGGTCACCGCGGTCGGTCTCGATCCAGAAGTCGTCGCCGATGGACACCATTCGCTGCCGCATCTTGTAGTGCACGTTCTCCGTCCCGTGTCGCCGCTCGCGGCGCTCGTGCCGTCTGCTCCCAATGAGCATCGTCATCACCTATTCCTTGTCGGCAGTCCTTGATGTGTGTACGCCGGGGAGCCGGCTGTCGTGGTCCGCGGCGCGCGTGCCGGGCACGGCACGGGGAAGTCCACGGACCGGGAGGTCCTCCACGTGGTCGCCTGCTCCAGCGCCTCGTGCTGCAGCCACCTGGCCGTACTTCGCGGCGACGGGGGCCGCCGTGAGGCCGTGGGCGAGCACGCTCAGGAGCACGGTGGCCGCGATGACGGCCACCGCCTCGTCTGCCTCCGGACCCAGCTCTTCGAGAGCGAGCAGGGCGAACACCAAGGAGGCGAGTCCTCGCGGGCCGAACCAGCCGACGAACAGTACGGTGTCGCGGTCGAGACCTGACCCGAGCGACGCGAGGGCCACCGGAGCCATGCGCACGACGGTCAGGCTGAGCATCGCGTAGAGGACGGTGAGCACGTCCAGGCTGTCGAGCATGATCGGGAGGGCGACCGTGCCGAAGGCAAGCCAGACGAGCAGGGAGACCAGGCCGCTGGACTGCTCGAGGAACACCAGCTCAGCGGGCCCACGGCGCCCGGCTGCTGACCCGAACGCCAGCCCGCCGATGAAGGCGGCGATGAACCCGTTGCCGCCCACGACGAGCGCGCCGGCATAGGTGGCGACGGCCAAGGCGAGCACGGCGATGCCGGCGAACTCCTCGGCGGCCCATCGCCGGTGACGCGCCTGCCGGAGCAGCCAGCCGCCCGCGACGCCCATGCCTGCACCGACCGCGGCGCCGATCGCCAGCTCGGCCGCCGCGCCTCCCAGGTCGGAGGCGCCTGCGACCCCCTCTGCCGAGGCCGCCCCGGCCAGGGCGAGCACGACGACCGGGGTCGCGATCCCGTCGTTCAGACCGCTCTCCACGGTGATCAGTCGCCTCACCCGGGCAGGGACCACCGGGTTGGTCACCACCGGGACCCCCAGCGCCGCGTCCGTGGGGGCGAGCGCCGCGGCCACCAGCAGGGCGAGCCAGAGGCCGAGGTCGGGGAACAGCCACGTCGCCAG
>DATHVS010000261.1:0-11430 GCA_035461195.1 Nocardioidaceae bacterium | reverse complement strand
CCTGAATCGTGAGGAGACGTCGCCTGTGGCACGCATCGGTGACGGAGGCGACCTGCTGAAGTGCTCTTTCTGCGGAAAGAGCCAGAAGCAGGTCAAGAAGCTGATCGCAGGACCTGGCGTCTACATCTGCGACGAGTGCATCGATCTCTGCAACGAGATCATCGAGGAGGAGCTGAACGAGGGCAGCGAGGTAGGCCTCGAGGAGCTGCCCAAGCCCCGCGAGATCTTCGAGTTCCTCAACTCCTACGTCATCGGGCAGGAGAACGCCAAGAAGGCGCTCGCGGTCGCCGTCTACAACCACTACAAGCGCGTCCAGGCCGGTGTCACCACAGGCCGTCACGCGAAGGACGACGCGGTCGAGCTCGCGAAGTCCAACATCCTGGTGATCGGCCCCACCGGCTGCGGCAAGACCTACCTCGCCCAGACGCTCGCGCGCATGCTCAACGTGCCGTTCGCGATCGCCGACGCCACGGCGCTGACCGAGGCCGGCTACGTCGGTGAGGACGTCGAGAACATCCTCCTCAAGCTGATCCAGGCCGCCGACTACGACGTGAAGAAGGCCGAGACCGGCATCATCTACATCGACGAGATCGACAAGGTCGCGCGCAAGGCGGAGAACCCCTCGATCACTCGCGACGTGTCCGGTGAGGGTGTCCAGCAGGCGCTGCTGAAGATCCTGGAGGGCACGACCGCCTCGGTTCCGCCGCAGGGCGGCCGCAAGCACCCGCACCAGGAGTTCATCCAGATCGACACCACGAACATCCTGTTCATCGTCGGTGGGGCGTTCGCGGGGCTGGAGTCGATCGTCGAGCAGCGGGTCGGCAAGAAGACCCTCGGTTTCGGGGCGGAGCTGCCGACCAAGGCCGAGCGAGACCAGGACCAGATCTTCGCCGAGGTCATGCCCGAGGACCTGATGAAGTTCGGTCTGATCCCCGAGTTCATCGGTCGTCTGCCGGTGATCGCCACGGTCGAGAAGCTCAACCGCGAGGCGCTCGTCGCCATCCTGACCGAGCCGCGCAACGCGCTGGTGAAGCAGTACCAGAAGCTCTTCGAGCTCGACGGCGTGGAGCTCGAGTTCACGTCCGACGCTGTCGACGCGGTCGCAGACCTGGCGATGGTTCGCGGCACAGGCGCTCGTGGGCTTCGCGCGATCATCGAGGAGGTCCTGCTCCACGTGATGTACGACGTACCTTCTCGCGAGGACGTCGCGAAGGTGGTCGTCACCGGCGAGGTCGTCAGCGACAACGTCAACCCGACGCTCGTCCCGCGCGAGTCCGAGCCGAAGAAGCGCAAGTCCGCCTGAGCTCCGTGCTCTCCCCGTCGGGTCCTGCGCGGGTCCGGGGCGGCACAATCGTTCGCGCCTGGACAGCCCTGGGGTCACCGCGGCCTAGACAGCACTCTCCTGCTTCTGCCGCATGTGACGCGCGTTATGCAATGGTTTATCTGTTTTCGGGACAGGACGCATCCAGGGGAGCAGGATGTGTCTGGCCGCGGTGGGGCGTCCGCTCGCGGTATGTTCGTCAGCCCTCGTCTCGGGAGTACGCCGCCATGAGCACCGACCATCGCAAACCTGCGGTGGCCTTCGTCGCCCTCGCCTTCGCGGCGGCGGCCCTCGTGGGGGTTCAGCAGGCCGATGCGCAGGCCGGGCGCTTCCTAGCCGGCATCGTCGGCAGCCACGCCCAGGCCCACGGCGAGATCGCTGCAGCATCCCGAGCACGTTCTCCGCAGCAGACGCCTCTGGGTCAGGCATTCTTGGCGTTCCCGCGTCCGGACGACCAGAACGAGGGTCCGTCCCGGACGACCACCGAGGACGACCAGGTCTCGCGCACGCAGGACCGGCCCCCGGTGGCCGCATCCAACGCCCGGGCGAAGGGCGACGAGGTGACCGGTGCGGAGTCGGCCGGCTCGACCGAGCGCAACCGGACCTCCCGGTCCGACGACCCGTCCCGGGACGCACGCGACGGGCAGCGCGAGGCCGGGCAGAGGGGTCCTGCCCGACGGGCGCACCGGGCCGCCGAGCATGCTGCTGCCCACGAGGATCCTGGCTCCCGACGAGGCCGCGCCAGCGACGAGGACCGATGACACGTCGCGGGCAGCCGCCCGTTGGTCGAGGTCGCTTCGGGAAGTCGGTCACGAATGTCGCCGCTGCTGACTAGAGTCACCGCGTGACCTCGCCTCTCCAGCCTCTCGACCTGCCCGCCCACGACGGCGACTGGGCGTCCTGGTTCGCCCACCGGTGCGACGGCCAGCTCGCGCAGGCGCGAGGCCTGCTCACGCGTCTGCGGACGGCTGCGCCCGAGAGCGGGCCGGAGGTCCTCGCGGTCTGGAACGACGTGAACCTCGCGCTGAAGAACGCGTTCGCGGTCTCCTCGCTGATGGCGGAGGTGCACCCCGACGAGTCGGTCCGCACCAGAGCCGAGGCAGGGGAGCAGGAAGCGCACCGGCTGCTGACGGAGATCGGGCTCGACCGGGGTCTGTACGACGTGCTCGCCGGGGTCGACGCGGGCGACCTCGACGAGCAGGCGTGCCGGGTGCTCGAGCTGTCCCTCAGGGACTTCCGACGGGCCGGGGTCGACCAGGACGCGGAGGTGCGCGACCGAATCCGGGCCCTGAGCGAGCGGGAGACCGAGCTCGGGCAGGAGTTCTCCAAGAACATCCGCGACGACGTGCGGTCCGTCGTACTCCGCCCCGAGCAGCTCGACGGGCTGCCTGCCGATTGGATTGCGGGGCACCCGACGGGGGAGGACGGCATGGTCAGGGTGACCACGGACTACCCCGACTACATCCCCTTCATGACCTTCGCGCGCGATCGCGGGGCGCGAGCCCGGCTGCTGCGCGAGTTCCTGAACCGTGCCTGGCCGGAGAACGACGCGCTCCTGATCGAGCTGCTCGGGCTGCGTGACGAGCACGGCCGGCTGCTGGGGTACGCCGACTGGCCCACCTTCGACGCCGAGGTGAAGATGATCGGCAAGGGCGACGCGATCCCGGAGTTCATAGACCGCATCAGCAAGGCGGCCGAGGAGTCGGCGCGTCGTGACTACGAGGTGCTGCTCGCCCGGCTCCGGCAGGACCACCCCGAGGCGACCTCCGTCGACAGCACCGACAAGGCCTACTACGGCGAGGTGATCCGCAAGGAGAGCTTCGACGTCGACGCCCAGCGTGTGCGGGAGTACTTCGACTTCACCAAGGTGCGCGCTGGCCTGCTCGACGTGACCGGCCGGCTGTTCGGCCTGGAGTACGTCGCGGTGACGGACGCGCCCCGTTGGCACGAGGACGTCTCGGTTTACGACGTGTACGACGTGTCCGCCGGCGGCACCCGGCTGGGTCGCATCTACCTCGACCTGCACCCGAGGGAGGGGAAGTTCAAGCACGCCGCGCAGTTCGCTCTCGCGCCGGGCATCCGTGACCGCCAGCTCGCCGAGGGTGTGCTCGTGTGCAACTTCCCGCGTGGTCTGATGGAGCACGACGACGTGGTGACGCTCTTCCACGAGTTCGGGCACCTCGTCCACCACGTTCTTGCGGGCCGTCACGCGTGGGCGCGGTTCTCCGGGGTGGCGACGGAGTGGGACTTCGTGGAGGCCCCGTCGCAGATGCTCGAGGAGTGGGCCTGGGACGCCGAGGTGCTGCGCTCGTTCGCGATGAACGCCGCGGGGGAGCCAATCCCGGTCGAGCTGGTCTCGAAGATGCGCAAGGCCGACGAGTTCGGCAAGGGATACCAGGCACGCACCCAGATGTTCTACGCCGCGCTCTCCTACCACGTGCACCACCGCGTGCCCGAGGACACCACCGCGCTGGTGCGCGACCTCCAGGCCCGCTACGACATGTTCGGCTACGTGCCTGAGACCCACTTCCAGGCTTCGTTCGGACATCTGGAGGGTTACACGTCGGGCTACTACACCTACATGTGGAGCCTGGTGATCGCGAAGGACATGTTCTCCGCGTTCGACGAGGACGACCTCTTCGACGAGACAATCGCCCGGCGCTACCGCGACAGGGTGCTCGCGCCGGGTGGTTCCAGGGATGCCGCGGACCTCGTCGAGGACTTCCTGGGCCGCAACTACACCTTCGACGCCTTTGAGGCCTGGCTCAACCGCTCTTGATCCGGGGTGCGCCGGGTCGACGGTGTGAAGCAGGTCTCACCGGGTACGACCGAGGCATGACTGCACCAGGACAGGAACCCGACGAGGTCCTCACCGGCAAGCCCGGCGGCAAGGAAGACCCGACCGAGTCGCTGAACCTCGGCGCGGTGGGGGACAGCCACATGCCCGAGGACGTGCGGGAGGCCGTGCGCGAGGAGGCGGCGGACCGAGCGGCGAAGTCCGAGAGCGACGAGCCGGGCGACGCCGAGAACTCCGACGACACCGAGACCTGACGCTGCGGCTCGCCCGACGGCCTGCCTTGCCGCGATCAATTACCAAGGTATGCAGGGGAACTGTCTCTTCCCACGGTGAACTTGCCATGGGAGGCGAACGTTTGCCGTGGGAAGAAGCCGGCAGGTCGGCAGGCAGGCCCTGTCCCGGGGTCAGGCCTCGGGCTGCTCGGCGATCTCTGCGTCGACCGTGATCTCGCTGCCGCCCTCCACGAAGGCCAGCTCGCCGGTGACGTTTCCGGCTGCCCGCAGATCCTCGGCGGCCCGCTCGGCGAGAGCGATCTGGTCGGCAGGGCCCGTGACGGTGACTGCCGCCAGCGGCGTACGCATCTTCACCTTGGCCTGAGACTTCGCGCCCCGGATCCCGGTGAGGACACCCGCGACGGCGGTCAGCATGGCAGGGCTGCTCGCGGACGCGGACCCGAGGTCGGCCGCCGTGGGCCACGGGGCCCGGTGGATCGACCCGTCACGCCACCACGACCAGACCTCCTCGGTCACGTAGGGCAGGAACGGCGCGAGGAGGCGCAGCTGCACGTCGAGCGCGATCGCCAGGGCAGCCTTCGCCGACGCCGCGGGCTCCTCGCCCCGGCCACCGTAGGCGCGCTCCTTGACCAGCTCGAGGTAGTCGTCGCAGAACTCCCAGAAGAACTTCTCGGCGACCTCCAGGGCGGTGGTGTAGTCGTAGGCCTCGAACGCGTCGGTGGCACCGGCGACGACATCGGCCAGCCCGCCGAGCATGGCGGCGTCGACGGGTGCGGTGACCGCGGCCGGTGAGGTCTCGACCGCGCCGAGTCCGAGGACGAACTTGGAGGCGTTGAGGACCTTCATCGCCAGCCGTCGGCCGACCTTCATCTGGGTTTCGTCGAACGGGGAGTCGGCCCCGGGACGGGCGAGGGCGGCGCGCCAGCGGACAGCGTCGGCGCCGTACTTGTCGAGGATGTCGGTGGGCACGACCACGTTGCCCTTGGACTTACTCATCTTCTTGCGGTCCGGGTCGACCACGAAGCCGGAGATCGCGGCGTGCGACCACGGGACCATGCCGTTCTCGTGGTGGGCGCGGACGACGGTCGCGAACAGCCAGGTGCGGATGATGTCGTGGGCCTGCGGGCGCAGGTCCATCGGGAAGGTGCGCTCGTAGAGATCCTGGTCGCGCTCCCAGCCGGTGACGATCTGCGGGGACAGCGACGAGGTTGCCCAGGTGTCCATGACATCGGGGTCACCGATGAAGCCGCCGGGCTTGCCGCGCTGGTCCTCGTCGTAGCCGCGCGGGGCCTCCGAGGACGGGTCGACGGGCAGCTCGTCCTCGGACGGCATCAGCGGGTGGTCGTAGTCGGGCTCGCCGTCGGTGTCGAGGGGGTACCAGACGGGGAAGGGGATCCCGAAGAACCGCTGCCGGGAGACCAGCCAGTCGCCGTTGAGGCCCTCGACCCAGTTGGTGTAGCGGTGCCTCATGTAGTCGGGGTGCCAGGTGATCTCGCCGGCGCGGTCGATCAGCTCGGCGCGCAGCTCGTCGTCGCGGCCGCCGTTGCGGATGTACCACTGCCGGGTGGAGACGATCTCCAGCGGCTTGTCACCCTTCTCGAAGAAGTTCGCCATGCGCTGGGTCGGCTTCGGCTCGCCCTCGAGGTCGCCGCTCTCGCGCAGCTTCTCGACCATGGCCTCGCGGGCGCTGAACGTGGTCTTGCCGGCGAGGTCGGCGTACGCCGCGGCGGCGGGCTCGTGCGCGAGCCACGGCGGGGTCTCGCGGTGGAGGCGACCGTCGCGGCCGATCACGGTGCGCACCGGCAGCTGGAGCTCACGCCACCACATGACGTCGGTGAGGTCGCCGAAGGTGCAGCACATCGCGATGCCGGCGCCCTTGTCGGGCTCAGCGGCGTCGTGGGCGAGGACCGGGATCTCGACGCCGAACACCGGCGAGGTGACGGTGGTGCCGAACAGGTCCTTGTAGCGCTCGTCGTGGGGGTGGGCGATCAGTGCGACGACGGCAGGGATCAGCTCGGGGCGGGTGGTCTCGATGTGGATCGGTGAGCCGTCGGGCTTGTGGAAGGAGACGCGGTGGTAGGCACCGGGATACTCGCGGGCCTCGAGCTCGGCCTGAGCCACGGCGGTCTGGAACGTGACGTCCCACAGGGTCGGCGCATCGGAGGAGTAGGCCTCGCCGCGGGCGTAGTTGCGCAGGAACGCCCGCTGGCTCGCGACCCGCGCGTCCTCACCGATGGTGGTGTACGTCTGGGACCAGTCGACGGAGAGGCCGACCTTGCGCCACAGCGCCTCGAACGTCTTCTCGTCCTCGACGACGAGCTGCTCGCACAAATCGATGAAGTTCTGCCGGCTCACCGGGACGTGCTTCTTCGGGTCCGGCTTCTCCGGCGGGGTGAAGTCGTCGGCGTGAGGGAGCGAGGGGTCGCAGCGCACGCCGAAGTAGTTCTGGACGCGGCGCTCGGTGGGCAGGCCGTTGTCGTCCCAGCCCATCGGGTAGTAGACCTCCTTGCCACGCATGCGCTGGAAGCGGGCGATGAGGTCGGTGTGGGTGTAGGAGAAGACGTGGCCGACGTGCAGCGACCCCGACACCGTCGGGGGCGGGGTGTCGATCGAGTAGATCTCCTCGCGCGTCCTCGACCGGTCGAAGCGGTAGGTGCCCTGCTCCTCCCAGTGCGCGACCCACTTGTCCTCCAACCCCTCCAGAGCAGGCCGGTCGGGTACGACTGCCGAGCGGCCCTGGGTCGCGTCGGTGGTCTCTCCGGTCTGCTGCGGCGTGGGGTTGTTGTCCATGGTGCGAAATCTTACGTGTGAGCCTCCGGCCCGAGCGACCCAGATCCGGCGCCCGCGACGAGCGGGTGGTGCCGCCGTCGTACGACGGAGCGGGTCGGCGTCCCTGCGGCGGGAAGATGCCCGTCGTACCCCCGTAGACTCGAGGGCGCGATGCCTGACACCCCGACCTCCCCTGCGCCCGACGTCCCCACCACCTACGCGGACGTGGAGCGTGCGCTCCTCGCCCGCTGGCCCGAGACGAGGCTGGAGCCGAGCCTGGACCGGATCGAGTCGCTCGTGCACCTGCTCGGTGACCCGCAGCACGCGTACCCGGTCGTCCACCTGACCGGCACCAACGGCAAGACCAGCACGTCGCGGATGATCGACACGCTGCTGCGGGCCCGGGGCCTGCGCACGGGACGGTTCACCAGCCCGCACGTCGAGTCGATGACCGAGCGGATCTCGGTCGACGGCGAGCCCGTCTCCGAGGAGAGCTTCGTCGAGGCGTACCACGACGTGGCGCCGTTCGCGGCGATGGTCGACGCCGAGAGCGAGCATCCGCTGTCGTTCTTCGAGACGGTCGTGGGCATGGCCTACGCGGCGTTCGCCGAGGCCCCGGTCGACGCCGCCATCGTCGAGGTCGGCATGGGTGGCTCGTGGGACGCGACCAACGTGGTGAACGCCAAGGTCGCGGTGATCGCGCCGATCGCGCTCGACCACGCGAAGTACCTCGGCGAGCGGCCGGAGGACATCGCGCTGGAGAAGGCCGGGATCATCAAGGCGGGCAGCACCGTCGTGATCGCCGAGCAGCCGCCCACGGTCATGGAGGTGCTGCTGGAGCGAGCCGCCGAGGTCGGAGCGACCGTCGTCCGCGAGGGCGTCGACTTCGGCGTCGTGCACCGGGTCCCCGCAGTCGGCGGGCAGATGCTGCGGCTCCAGGGGCTCCGAGCGGAGTACGACGAGGTGTTCCTCCCGGTCTACGGTGCCCACCAGGGGCACAACGCCGTCCTGGCGCTCGCGGCGGTGGAGGCCTTCGCCGGCGACGAGCCGCTCGACGCCGAGCTGGTCCACGAGGCGTTCGGCCAGGTCACCACTCCCGGCCGGCTCGAGATCATCCGGCGCAGCCCGACGATCCTGCTCGACGCCGCCCACAACCCCCACGGTGCCCGCGCGGCCGCCGAGGCCCTGGAGGACTCGTTCACCTTCAACCCGCTGGTCGGGGTGGTCGGTGTCATGGCGGACAAGGACTACGAGGGGGTCCTGGCCGCCTTCGAGCACGTCTTCGCCGACATCGTCTGCACCCAGAACTCCACGCCGCGCGCGATGCCCGCCGAGGAGCTCGCCGAGGTGGCCCGCGGCATCTTCGGGGTCGACCGGGTGCACGTCGCCTCGCGTCTGGACGACGCGATCGAGCAGGCCGCCACGCTCGCGGAGACAGGCGGGGTCTACGGCTCCGGAGGGGTGCTCGTGACCGGGTCGGTCATCACCGTCGGCGAGGCCCGCACCATGCTCAAGCCGCGTGTGTCGACTCGGAAGGAGTTCGGCTGATGCGCTCGGCACAGAGGTCGCTGTGCGCGGCGATGCTGGGACTCCAGGCGATCGTCCTCGGCCTGACCACCCCGGTGATGATCAGCGTCGAGTCGGTCTCGGTCGGAGCCGCCCTCGGTGTCGGGCTCGGCCTCACCGTCGCCTGCGTCCTGGTCGCGGGGATGCTGCGCTGGTCTTGGGCCTACTACCTGGGCTGGCTCATCCAGGGCGCCTCGCTCGCGCTGGGCTTCGTGGTCCCGATCATGTTCCTCCTCGGTGCGATCTTCGCCTCGCTGTGGGCCGGTGCGTTCATCCTCGGGGGCAAGGTCGACTGGGAGCGTGCCGAGCGCGAGGTGCTCGAGCAGGAGTGGGCCGCCGAGCACGGGGGAGCGCCTGAGCCGGGGTCCGCTGAGGCCTGACCCGGCCCCGGCCCCGGCCCGGTGGGTCGTCCGTGACCGAGGCCTCTCGGTAGGCTGCCCCCATGTCTCAGCGCACTCTCGTCCTGCTCAAGCCCGACGCCGTCCGCCGTGGACTGGTCGGCAACATCCTCAGCCGCTTCGAGACCAAGGGTCTGTCGATCGTTGCGATGGACCTGCGCACGGTCGACGGCGCCAAGGCCGACGAGCACTACGCCGAGCACGTCGAGAAGGAGTTCTACCCGCCGCTGCGGGAGTTCGTGACGAGTGGGCCGCTCGTGGCTGCGGTGCTCGAGGGTGACGCGGCCGTCGAGGTGGTCCGGGCGATCAACGGCGCCACAGACGGCCGCAAGGCAGCCCCCGGCAGCATCCGAGGCGACCTGTCCCTGTCGAACCGTGAGAACCTCGTCCACGGCTCTGACTCCGCCGAGTCCGCCGAGCGCGAGATCAAGATCTGGTTCCCCGACCTCTGAGCGCTTCTTGTCCCCGGCCTTCCTCGCCGGCCTTGGCGTAGATCAATTGGGCGATACCGGCACGTTCTGCCCCCGGGGAACTGCCGTTATCGCCCACTTTGCATTTCCGTGCCCTGTGCGCCGTCCCCCGATCGGGTGTGTCCGTTTAATCGCTTTTGAGACCTTCCGACATATACCTCCCGATCGCGGACCACGGCCATACGGCCCTTCCGAATAGCCCGTTCGGGGGGTTGGTCCGGGAGTGGACCGAAACAGCGATTCATGCCCCTTCCGTGGTCCTATCTTCGACTTGTCGTGGGACGTCCTGGGAGGGGCGCGGGAGCGTTCAGGCCCCACGCGATACGTCAGGGGTAGCAACTTAACGATCCAGGGGGTCATCTCCATGCTTTCCAAGTCAAGAACGGCGGTAGTCTCGGCTGCTGCAGCGGCACTCGTGCTGGGCTCTGCAGGTCTCGCATCGGCCGACAATCTCGTCAATGACGTCGTGGCTAACGTGTCTGACACAATCACTGCCGGAGGCTCTACGACCGTCGCTTACAAGATCGCCGGGACAGGCGGGGACGGGCAGGCGGGCTGCAATGCAAGCGATGGGAGTCCGGCCTACGTAACCCTCAGTGTGCCTGCGGGCGTCAGCGCCGCCGGCAGTACGCTCTCATCGCAGAGCACTCTGACTTTCACGGCATGCAACGTCTTCCAGTACGTGACCTTCGCATCGAGTGCTGTGGGCAGCCACCCCATCTCACACTCGGTGGTGGACGCTGGGGTGGGCGAGTACAAGAACGAAGCGGATTGGACCCTCAAGGTCCTTTCCTCTGGAGCTTCTGACACCACGGCCCCGGAGATCTCGTACACGGTGGACCCCGCGGACCCGAACGGCGACAACGGTTGGTACACCGGTGATGTCACGGTTACATGGCACGTCTCGGACGAGTCAGGCATCGATGAAGACAGCGACTGCAAGGATGAGGATGTCGACACGCTGAACTACGACACCGATGGTGAGACGTTCTCCTGCGCGGCGACTGACATCCACGGCAACTCCGACACAGTCACCACCGGGTCGATCAAGCGCGACGCCACGGACCCGACGATCACTTGGGATGCCGGATCCCCCGCCGACGGCGCGTCCTACTACTTCGGTGACTCCATCCCGTCCGCCGGCTGCACCGCCGACGACGCAACCTCCGGGGTCAACGCGGACGGTTGCCAGGTGACAGGCGGCGGCGCCGCCGTTGGCCCCCACACCTTGACGGCGAAGGCCACCGACAAGGCGGGCAACGAGACGATCGAGACTCGCAACTACACCGTCCTGGCATGGACGATGGATGGGTTCTACCGGCCGGTGGACATGGGCACGGGCAAACTCAACACCGTCAAGGCCGGCTCCACAGTCCCGCTTAAGTTCAACGTATTCAAGGGTGACGAGAGACTGACCTCGGGCATCGGGGCGACCTTCTCGGCCAAGAAGGTGAACTGTGAAAGCGGCGCAGTCGAGGACATGATCGAGGAGATTGCGTCGACCGGGAAGACTGAGCTTCGTTACGACGCGGACGGGCAGCAGTGGGTCCAGAACTGGGCGACGCCCAAGTCCGGCGCCGGATCCTGCTTCGTCGTCACCATGAAGACGGCTGATGACTCGACGATCAAGGCGGACTTCAAACTGAGGTAGAGGTACCCATAGTTCGAAGGCCCCCGGACCACTCATCCGGGGGCCTTCGGCGTTCCGGCGTGACGTCTTCCGGGCCACCGGCGTCCCCGCCGCGTGTCCTGCCGGGTTCGGATGCCTTGCGCTCTTAGGCTTTTCGCACGGGTCGACGCGAGGGTTCGTCGTACCCATGTGTGGGAGACCAGAGGGCGGGACACATGGCGAACAGCTTCATCGGCCGGGACATGG
>DATHVS010000260.1:0-3851 GCA_035461195.1 Nocardioidaceae bacterium | reverse complement strand
AGCGGATCTTCGACGGTGGCCTCGAGGTCAGCTTCGAGCCTGTCGAGGTCGAACACTCGCCGTGGGCCACTCACGTGCGTTACCGGACCCGTGGCTGAGGCGCACTCAGTTGAGGAGGCGCATGTTGGGCGGTGAGCCCTCCCCACGCTCGACGACGCCTTCGGTGAGCTCCTGCAGTGCCGTGAGCGCCACGTTCTGTGACATCGGCCCGAACGAGACCCGGGCGACGCCGAGCTGTTCGAGGCGGTTCAGCGGCGGCGTACCGGGGATCGCGATCAGCGAGAGCCGCCGGGGCCCGAAGGCGTCCACGAGGGTCGCCACCTGCTCCTCGTCGAGGAAGGCCGGCACGAAGACCACCGGAGCGCCGGCGTCGAGGTAGGCCCTGCCGCGCTCGAGGGCGGCGGCCAGGTTGTCCGCCGGGTCCCTGTCGCGCCCGAGGTGGAAGGAGTCGGTGCGGGCGTTGAGGACGAAGTCGGGGACCCCTTCGGCCTCCGCCGCCCGGATGATCGACTCGACCTGGCGGGCGGCCTCGGCCACCGGCTTCATCTGGTCCTCGATGTTGGCGCCGACCGCACCCACCCCGATGGCCCGGCGGACCGTCTCGGCCGCGTTGCCGTAGCCGCCCTCGAGGTCGGCGGTGACGGGCAGGGAGGTGGACGCGACGATCCGTCCGACCGCCTCGAGCATGAGGTCGAGAGGGATGTTCTCCCCGTCCTCGTAGCCGTGGGACGCGGCAATGGAGTGGCTCGCCGTCGCCAGGGCTGTGGTGCCCGGAACGTCGGCGACGACCTTGGCGCTGATCACGTCCCACACGTTGACGAGCTTGAGGAGCTTCTCGGTGTGGTGGAGCCTCAGCAGCTCGCTCGCCCGGGCACGGGTGGACTCGTGAGACATGTGCGCATCGCCCTTCGCCGCCGGAGTGTTCCTCGACCTCCCCGACCCTAGACGTGGTCACTGCATCGCGGCCATCGCCTCGTCGCTGCGGCTGATGATCTGGACGTAGTTGCCGTCCGGGTCGGTCGCCGTCGCGAACCAGCTGCCGTCCCGGTCCTCGAGCGGCGCGACCCAGCTGGTGCCGGCGTGCTCGATGCGCTCGGCTGTCGCCTGGGCGTCGTCGACCTCGAAGTTCGAGGATCACCCGAGCGGGGTCCGGGTTGGTCTCCTCGACGTCGTCCCGGCTGTCGAGCATGAGGTAGAACCCGCCGCAGTCGAGGACGTCGTACGACTGTTCGCCAGGTGTCCTGGTCGCCGTGACGCCGAGCGCGGCGACGTACCACTCACGCAGTCGTGCCGGGTCCTGGGAGCTGGGCGCTCCGAGCACAAAGACCAGCGCGCAGGGAACTCATCGCGGAGTCCCCGTGCGCAGTCCCTCGTCGATCTCTGCCAGCGCGTGAGCGAGGTCCACGGACGGCACCCAACCCCAGCGCCGCGCACGGTCGGCCAGGATCCGCCCGGTCCACGCAGGAGCGTCGACCCAGACCGGCTCGACGCCGAGAGCCGCGGTGACCGTCTCGTAGTAGTCGCGGGTGGTGGCCGGGCCCGCTGCGACGTTGACGGCGGTGCACGCCCCCTCGACCGGCCCCTCCTCGGGGTCCGTCGATCCCGCCACCTGGCCCGACGCCAGCTCGGCGGCCAGGGTCGCGAGATCGTCGACATGGACCCAGGCGAAGCTCTTCCCAGGGACGGCTCGTCGTGCCTTCTCGTCGTCGCGGATCTCGGCCGGCCGGAGGGAGTTCCAGATCGAGCTCTCGCCGGCGCCGAGGATCGCCGGCGGACGCAGGATGATGCGGGTGAACCCGTCGACCTCGCCCAGCGCAGCGTCGGTGTCCCGCTTGGTGACGGCGTAGGCGTTGGCGTCGTCGGGGACCAGGGGCGACGACTCGTGGACGTCACCGACTCCGGGTGAGCGGTCGTAGACGGCCGCCGTCGAGATGTGGACCAGGCGCCGGACGCCTGCACCGCGGGCCGCCCGGGCCAGGACCGGCGTGCCCTCGACAGCGATCCGGTGCTGGGTCTCGAGGTCGGCCCGCATCGGGTGGACTGTCGTGGCGACGGCACTGGCGCCCCGGACCACGGCCGCTGCGAAGTCAGGGTCCTGGAAGTCGCCGACCCGCTCCTCGACGCCGGTGAGTGCCGGAGCGGTACCGGGGCGTCGCACGACTGCCCGAACAGAGGCGCCCCGATCGACCAACGCCGCGCAGATCCGAGAGCCCACGAAGCCGTTCGCTCCGGTGACGACAACGACGGGGGGCGGGTCGATCGCTGAAGCGCTCATACCACCACCTTGGCAGTCGTACGACGTGGCCTGCAGCCCCGGCCGCAGGGGACGGGGCGCACCTCAGCGGATACGGAGCTCGTGCCCGAGCCCGAGGAACTCTCCGTACCGAGCGGCTGCCTGCTCCACGGCCGAGCGGTGCGAGGGCCTCAGCGTCTCGTCGTAGGGAGTGACCTCGAAGACCACGCGACGGCCGATCGTGCGCTTCATCCCGGCGACCATCTGCGCATCCACCAGGGCCATGCCGATCGCTGTCTCGCGTCCGCCGGGGACGATGCCCTCGCTGTCGAGCACCATCCGGCTGTCCTGGTAACCGCGGTAGACCTCGTCGAGGATCTGCAGCAGGTGACCCGCTGGTGCCAGGCGCCGCGCCGACGGCGGGTCCCCAGGTGCGTGCCAGAAGGTTCGTCCGTCGTGGTCGAAGGAGGCAAGGCGGTCCCGGACCTGTGCCAGGCCCCGGCGTACGTCGGTGAGGGTGAGCGTCGCCCAGTAGGCGAGGTCACGCTCGGTGGCGGGACCGTGACCGGTGAAGTACCGAAGCGCCAGCTCGGCGAGGGCCTCGTCGCGGTCCAGCCACCGGGGTGCGGGGACCCGGTCGGCGAAGGCCGCATACGTGTGCGCTCCCTCGAGCCACCGACCGCTGCAGATGAGCCGGTCGACCTCGAGGAGGGCGAGCAGGAGCATCAGCATCTGCCCCTCGGGCGCGACTCCGTGCCCCCGCAAGTGGTCGGCGAGCTGTTCGCGGGTCTGGTCGGGCTGATCGGTCAAGGCGTCGACGACGAGCGAGGCAGCGCGGTCGAGGCCGGCGCCGGTCAACCCGTGGGCCTCCTCGAGCTGCCGAGCGATGACAGGGCGGATGCGCGGTGCGGTCAGCTCCAGGAGCCACCCGATGTCCTCGGCCGCGACGAAGTGCCAGGTCGGTCGGAGCACGTGGGTCCGGAGCACCGTTCCCTCGTCGAGCAGCGCGCGGAGCTCGCCTGCGTCGGGATGCTGCGTCCGCGTGGCGACCGCCCACGCGGCCTGGCTCGGGTTCTCCGACTGGACGGCCAGGAGGCTCCGGACCACATCCGCGGCGGAGGCGGCGTGCGGCTTCACCAGGTGCTGGCTTCGCAGGCGCCACCTGGCGATCTCCCGGTCCGTCGTCACCTCCTGAGCATCACCGAAGTCGAGGGGTCGAGCAAGACGGCCGGCCACTGAGCGACCCGGGTCACATGAGTGCCGTCTGTGGGGTAAGGGGCGCCATGGCGACCCAACAGACCGGGAACAGGCAGTTGCGGGCTATCACCTGACGAAGGTGATTCGTCTCGCGGTCGTGGCCGCGCTCGGTGGCTTCCTCTTCGGCTTCGAACCGCGGTCATCAACGGCGCGGTCAACGCCATGCGCGACGACTTCGGCATGGGGTAAGCCCTGACCGGGTTCGTGGTCTCCTCGGCGTTGCTCGGCTGCATGGCCGGCGCCTTCCTCGCGGGTCGCCTCGCCGACCGTTGGGGCCGACTGCGGGTCATGTTCCTGGCCTCCGGCCTGTTCACCGCGTCCGCGATCGGCTCGGGCCTCGCGTTCGGTCCGATGGACATGA
>DATHVS010000259.1:0-3999 GCA_035461195.1 Nocardioidaceae bacterium | reverse complement strand
CGCATGCCTGGCGAGGCTGGCGCAGCAGCATGCAGAGCGCCTCGCGGCTGAGCAGACCCTCTACCACCAAGACCTCGGGACCGTGAGCAGCACGTGCGGCACGTCCACGGCCGGAGAAAACGTCGCCATGAACCACTCCGGCCCGTCCGCCATGGTCGGCCAGTGGCTGGACTCGCCGGGTCACCGGGCGAACCTGCTCAACAGCGGTTTCACCCTGATCGGCATCGGCACCGCGCGCGCTGGAGACGGTGCCTGGTACGGAGTCCAGGTGTTCGGCGCGAAGTAGCGCGCACCCCGAGCTCCGCAGCTCCGCGTCACCCGGCCTCGGGCCGTCCGAGCATGCCCTCGTCGTGGACTTCTTCAGCCACCGGGCGCAGACTCAGGGGGCAAGGAGGCGTCATGGCTCGGATCGGCACGATCGTGGTCGTCGGCGGCGGCCTCGCCGCTGGGAAGGCCCTCGAGGCGTTGAGGGACGCCGGCTTCGACGGCCGCGTCGTCCTGGTCGCCCAGGAGCAGCATCTCCCCTACGAGCGTCCGCCTCTGTCCAAGGGCTACCTCCTGGGGGACCAGGAGCTCGACAGCACCTTCGTCCATGCGGATGCGTGGTACGACGAGCACGGCATCGACCTGCGGCTCGGCATCACTGCGACGGCCGTCGACGTGGAACGCCACACCGTCACCGTGGGCGAGGAGGACCTCGGCTACGACCGCCTGCTCATCGCGACCGGCGCGTCGGTTCGCCGCTTGCCTGCGGCGCACGAGAGTGACGCGCCCGTGAGCTATCTGCGCACCATCGAGGACAGCGTCCGCATCAAGGCCGGGCTCCTGCCCGCTCGGCGCGTCACGGTGATAGGCGGTGGCTGGATCGGGCTGGAGGTCGCCGCCGCGGCCCGCACAGCCGGTTGCGAGGTGGCCGTCGTCGAGACACTCGAGCTGCCTCTCGTGCGAGTACTCGGCCCAGAGGTCGCCCGCGTCTTCGCGGAGCTGCACCGCTCGCACGGGGTGGATCTACGCACGAACGCGTCGATCTCGGCCGTCGAGAGCGACGCCGATGCGGCCGTCGTACACCTCGACGACGGCTCGACTCTCGAGTCCGACCTGATCGTCGTGGGTGTCGGCGTGACCCCGAACGCAGGGCTGGCCGAGACGGCGGGACTCGAGATGGAGAACGGCGTCGTCGTCGACGAGTGGCTGCGCAGCTCGCACCCGGACGTCTTCGCC
Organism: Nocardioidaceae bacterium; assembly: GCA_035461195.1. GTDB lineage: Bacteria > Actinomycetota > Actinomycetes > Propionibacteriales > Nocardioidaceae > Nocardioides_C. The sequence continues at coordinate 2,778 of DATHVS010000259.1, read as the reverse complement.
GCCGGCGACGTTGCCAACGCCTACCACCCGCGACTCGAGCGGCACCTCAGGGTCGAGCACTGGGACAACGCCATCGAGCAGGGCATCACCGCCGCTCGCAACATGGTCGGCGCGGAGCAGCCCTACGATCGGCTGCCCTACTTCTTCACCGACCAGTACGACCTCGGCATGGAGTACGTCGGCAGCGTGGGTCCGGACGGCTATGACGAGGTGGTCCTCCGCGGCGATGTGCCCGGAGGCGTCTTCACCGCCTTCTGGCTGAAGGGGGGCAAGGTCCTCGCGGGCATGCACGCGAACGACTGGGACGCCACGGACGCCGTTCGAGGCATCGTCGACGCACGGCAGGTGGATCTCGCAGGACTGCGCGACCACGACGTCCCGCTCGACGACCTCACGGACTGAACAGACGGGTCGGCTGCGAACCGGCCCGCAGTCCGGTCTGCTCCAGGTGTGACTCCATGCCGCCGACCCCTTGACAATATACCCCCGAGGGGTATTGTCGTGCTCAAGTCTGATACCCCCAGGGGGTACTTAGGAGAAGGCCATGAACCACCACCGGAACGACTCAGAGCACCGGCACCACTCCCCCGACCACGGCGCCGCCGGCGCGAGGTCCACGACTGCCGTCCTCGAGGTGAGCGGCGTGCAGTGGGCCAGCAGCAAGAACGTCGTCGAGGCGGTCCTCGCGCGGCGACCGGGCGTGCTCGAGGTCGAGGCCAACCCGGTCGCGCAGACCGCGAACGTCACCTTCGACCCCGACCGCACCAACCTCGCCGAGCTGAGCGACTGGGTCCGCGACTGCGGCTTCCACTGCGCCGGACGGTCGGTCCCACACCACGTGTGCGACCCGATGGCCGAGCTCGACGGGCACGCGAAGCTCGCGCACGAAGAGCACGGCGCCCACGAGGTAGGAGCCCCGATGCCCTCGCCGCACGAGGTCATGGGACACGGCGGGCATGAAGGGATGTCGATGGAGGACATGGTGCGTGACATGCGCAACCGGTTCCTCGTTGCAGCCCTGCTCTCGGTGCCGATCATCCTCTGGTCGCCGATCGGCCGGGACGTGATCGGCTTCGAGGTGGCGGCCCCGTTCGGGCTGCGCGACGACGTGTTCAGCCTCTTGCTCTCCCTGCCGGTGGTCCTCTACTCCGCCTGGATCTTCTTCGACGGTGCCTGGCGAGCCGTTCGGGCAAGGACGCTGGACATGATGGTGCTCGTCTCGGTCGCCGTCGGCGCCGGCTGGCTGTACTCCCTCGGCGTCACCCTCACCGGCGGCGGCGAGGTGTTCTACGAGGCGGCCACCGTCCTCACCACGTTCGTCCTCCTCGGACACTGGTTCGAGATGCGCGCCAGGGGTGGCGCGAACGACGCGATCCGCACCCTCCTCGACCTCGCTCCCCCGCAGGCGACGGTGCTCCGCGACGGACGACCCGTCGAGATCCCCACCGCCGAGGTGGAGGTCGGTGACCTTCTGCTCGTCCGCCCCGGCACCAAGATCGCCACCGACGGCGTCGTCGAGGAAGGTGAGTCCGAGGTCGACGAGGCTATGGTGACCGGCGAGAGCCTGCCGGTCCACAAGGCTCCCGGCGACGAGGTCATCGGTGCCACCGTCAATGCCGGCGGCACCCTGCGCATCCGCGCCACGAAGGTCGGTTCCGACACCGCCCTCGCGCAGATCGTCGCGCTCGTTCAGGAGGCGCAGAACTCGAAGGCACCGGGTCAGCGGCTGGCCGACAGGGCCGCCTTCTGGCTGGTCCTCGTCGCGCTCGTCGCCGGCACGGGCACCTTCCTCACCTGGCTCGCCGTGGGCCGTCCCGTCACCGAGGCGTTGCTGTTCGCGATCACCGTCGTCGTCATCACCTGCCCCGACGCTCTCGGCCTGGCCACGCCGACCGCGGTCATGGTCGGCTCCGGCCTCGGCGCCCAGCGGGGCATCCTCTTCAAGCACGCCGCGGCGCTCGAGACGTCCGCGCGGATCGACACCGTCGTCATGGACAAGACCGGCACCCTCACCAAGGGCGAGCCAGAGGTCACCGACCTCGTGGTCGACGGGTTCGACCGCGATCGGCTCCTGGCCCTCACGGCCGCGGTCGAGCGCGAGTCCGAGCACCCCCTGGCCCACGCCGTCGTGCGGTACGCCGAGGAGCAGGCTGTCTCGCCGCTCCGCGCGAGCGGGTTCCGCAGCGTCGCGGGTCACGGCGCGGTCGCCCAGGTCGGTGAGCACCGTGTTGTCGTCGGAAACCGTCGCCTCCTGGATGCTGAGGGGATCGCCCTCGGGCCGCTTGGCGGGACCCGTGAGGCGCTCGCCGCCGAGGGACGCACCGCCGTCCTGGTTGCTGTCGACGGACGAACCGTCGGCGTGCTCGGCATCGCCGACGCGCTGCGCGACACCTCACCGGCCGCCGTGGCGGCACTGCACGGCGCCGGCGTGAAGGTCGTGATGCTGACAGGGGACAACCGGGCCACCGCACAGCGGATCGCCGACGAGCTCGGCATCGACGAGGTCATCGCCGAGGTCCTCCCCGAGGACAAGGCCGGCCAGGTGGCCGAGCTCCAGCAGGCCGGGCGACGCGTGGCGATGGTCGGCGACGGCGTCAACGACGCCCCTGCCCTGGCGGCAGCGGACATCGGCGTCGCGATCGGCACCGGCACCGACGTGGCCATCGAGACCGCCGACGTGGTGCTCATGCGCTCCGACCCGCTCGACGTGCCCACGGCCCTGACCATCGGCAGGGGGACCCTGCGCAAGATGCGGCAGAACCTCGGCTGGGCGATCGG
>DATHVS010000258.1:0-3905 GCA_035461195.1 Nocardioidaceae bacterium | reverse complement strand
AGTGATGTCCCCAGGGCCGCGATGAGTGCGGCCACGATGAGAAGAACCGTTCTACGTCCCATGTCTCTTCCACATCCGTGTCGAAAGTAGAACGGCGGAGCCCGACCGGGTTCTCGCCCTTCTGGAGGCCAACCCTCCGGCCCCCCTAAGTACATAGATTTCTATACCTAAGGGTTTCCCGTCTCGAAAACCTGTCTATTCATATGTTTCGGACATGGGAACTATGGCGTCATTGCCTGCCGTAGAGGGCGTCGACATCCTCCCCACGTTCGCGCAGGACCACACCTCTCCGCAGCTTGAGGCTCGGGGTGAGTTGTCCGGATTCCTCCGTCCAGTCGTCCGGAAGGATCCGGAATTTTCGTATCGATTCAGCCTGGGAGACAGCCTTGTTCGCCTGGTCCACGGCGGTCTGGACCTCTGCCCTCAGCTCCGGATCCTCAAGGAGATCGGACAGGTCACCGCTCTTCCCGTGAAGCTCGGCCCACGCGTCGAAGGCCTCTGGGTCGATGGTGACCAGGGCGGCGATGAACGGCTCTCCGTCGCCTACGACCATGCACTGGCTGACCAGGGGGTGGGCGCGGATGCGGTCCTCCAGGAGGGTTGGGGAAACGTTCTTCCCGCCGGCGGTCACGATGATCTCCTTCTTGCGGCCGGTGATCCGCAGAAAGCCCTCGTCGTCGATCTCGCCGAGGTCGCCGGTGCTCAGCCACCCGTTCGGGGTGAGCACCTCCTCGGTGGCCTCGCGGTTGTTCCAGTAGCCGTGGAAGACCTGACCGCCGCGCAGCAGCACCTCGCCGTCGTCGGCGACGCGGATCGTCGTGCCCGGCAGCGGGCGGCCGACCGTCCCGATCTTCGTGAGCTCGGGGCGGTTGGCGGTGACCGCGCCGGAGGTCTCCGTGAGGCCGTACCCCTCCAGCACGACTAAGCCGATGCCACGGTAGAAGTGCCCGAGTCGCTCGCCCAGTGGAGCGCCGCCCGAGACAGCGAAGCGGCAGCGGCCGCCGAGCGCATCGCGGAGCCTGCCGTAGACGAGCCGGTCGAAGGCGGCGTGGCGGGCGCGCAACAGCGGGCCGGGGCGGCCTGAGTCCAGCGCCTTGCTGTAGGCGATGGCGGTGTTCGCCGCGAGGTCGAAGACCCGTCCTCTGCCGTCAGCGGCGGCCTGCTGCGACGCGGTGTTGAACACCTTCTCGAACACGCGAGGCACGGCCAGGACGAAGCTCGGCGCGAACGTTGCGAGGTCCGTCATGAGATCCTTCGCGTCGCCTGAGTGGCCCAGTCTAGCCCGCGCCTTGACCGCGCCGATCTGGATGATCCGCGCGAAGACATGGGCGAGTGGCAAGAAGAGCAGGGTCGAGGCGTCCTCACCCTCGAAGAGCTCGTGAAGCTCGTCGACGGCGACCCCGAGCTCGAACATGAAGTTGCCGTGGGTAATCACGCAGCCCTTGGGGTGGCCCGTGGTCCCGGAGGTGTAGATCAGCGTGGCTGTTGTTTCCGGGGTTGCGGCGGCGCGGCGGGCCTCGAGCTGCTCGTCAGTGACACCGGCGCCGAGGGCGGTCAGGTCATCGACCGCGCCGTCATCGAGGACCCAGACTCGGTCAATCGGATCGGCGTGGGCCTCCCCGACCTTCGCAGCGTGGTCGGGCGTCTCGACAACGATCGCCTTAGTTCCCGAGTCTGAGAGGATCCAGGCGATCTGGTCGGACGAGGACGTCTCGTAGATGGGCACCGTCACCGCGCCGGCGAACCAGATCGCGTAGTCGAGGAGCGTCCACTCGTAGCGCGTGCGCGACATCAGGGCGACCCGGTCGCCCTCGCCGATGCCGGACCCGACCAGCCCTTTGGCCACGCGGGTCACCTCGGCCAGGAACTCGGCGGCGGTCACGTCGATCCAGCCGTCGGCCGTCCGGCGGCCGAAGCTGACCTCGTCGGGGTGCTCACGCCCGTTGAGCACGACGTCGTCGGTGAGGTTGCCGGTGGTGGGGAGGTCGACGGTCAGGGGTGAGGAGTACTCACGCACGGGGCCACCTTCCGCCGGGACAAGAGGTCACGTTTCGCACAAGCGCACGTTACCGTCCGGCGAGCCCGGCATCGGCCACGCGCGACCGCGTCCCGGACGGCGTACGGGGGCAGGGTCAGAAGGAGCCGATCCGGTACGCTCGCGCACACACGCACCGCTCAACGGAGGGCACCGAACACCCATGGCCGAACAGACGACGTCCAGCATCGTGGTGAACGCCGAGCCAGCCGACGTGATGGCAGTGATCGCCGACTTCGATGCCTACCCCGAGTGGGCTCAGGGCGTGAAGACGGCCGACGTGGTCAAAGAAGGCGCTGCCGGGCGGCCTCTGCAGGTCTACTTCGAGCTCGACGCCAGCCCCATCAAGGACCAGTACACCCTCGAGTACGACTGGGACGGCGACCGGGCAGTCCGCTGGTGGCTCGTCCAGGGCAAGATGCTCAAGGCCATGGACGGCGCCTACGAGGTCGACGGTCGCGGCGACGGCACCACTGAGGTCACCTACCGGCTCGCCGTCGACATCTCCATCCCCATGATCGGCATGCTCAAGCGGAAGGCCGAGAAGGTGATCATCGACACCGCGCTCAAAGGCCTGAAGAAGCGCGTGGAGTCCCAGTCCTGAGCGTGCGGATCCTCCTCTTCACAGGCAAAGGCGGCGTCGGCAAGACCACGGCAGCCGCGGGTACGGCGACCCTGGCGGCTCTGCGAGGCCAGCGGACCCTCGTGCTCTCCACCGACGCGGCGCACTCGCTGGCCGATGCGTTCGGGGTGCCGATCGGGAGCGAGCCGACCCCGGTCGAGCCTGACCTCTTCGTGCAGCAGGTCGACGCACAGCGCCGCTTCGAGCGCTCGTGGGCAGAGATCCAGGGCTACCTGATGTCGGTACTCGATGCGGCGGGGGTCGACCCCATCACCGCGGAGGAGCTGACCGTCATCCCCGGCGCGGAGGAGGTCCTGGCACTCCTCGAGCTCCGCTCCCACGCCGTTTCGGGGGAGTGGGACGTGATCGTCGTCGACTGCGCCCCCACGGCCGAGACCCTCCGTCTGCTCGCGCTGCCCGAGGCGCTCGGCTGGTACATGGACCGGGTCTTCCCGACCGAGCGCCGAGTTGTGAAGGCGCTGAAGCCGCTGCTCACCAAGGCTGCCGGCGTGCCCATGCCTCATGACACGGTGTTCGACGCGGTCGAGCGCCTGCACCGCGACCTCGAGGAGGTGCACACGATCCTGTCGGGCAAGGAGGCCAGCGTGCGGCTCGTCCTGACCCCGGAGACGGTCGTGGTCGCGGAGGCACGGCGTTCCCTCACCACGCTGTCGCTCTACGGCTACCGCGTGGACGGTGTCGTCGCGAACCGGATCTTCCCCGATGGCGGCTCCGACGCCTGGCGCCAGCAGTGGGTCGCTGCCCAAACTGCCGTGCTTCGCGAGGTCGAGCAGTCCTTCGCCGACATGCCGATCTGGCGTTCGGCGTACCGCCCGTGTGAGCCAGTGGGCGTCGAGGAACTGGCGGCCTTCGCGTCCGCGGCGTACGGCGAGGACGACCCCCTCCAGGCACCCTCGGGTGACGGCCCGATGTCCGTACGCCGAACGCCGAACGGCACCACCCTGAGCATCGCACTACCGTTCGCCGCGAAGACAGACGTCGACCTCGCACGACATGGAGATGAGCTGGTGGTCACCGTGGGCTCCTACCGCCGCCTCCTCGCGCTGCCCGCCTCGCTGCGCAACCACCCCGTCGCGGGTGCGCGGGTCGAAGACGGCGCCCTGCAGATCCGCTTCAAGGCAGCCGTCGAGGAGCAGGTGTGAGCGGCGAGCAGGAACCCGTCGGCAGCCTCGGCGAGGAGGCGGTCAAGCTCCTCGGGGCGCTCCAGGACTGGGCAAAGGAAAGTGG
>DATHVS010000257.1:0-3925 GCA_035461195.1 Nocardioidaceae bacterium | reverse complement strand
TCCCCCGACACCGGCGCCGACGAGACCGGCCCGATCGCACTGTCCTACGCCGACCAGGTGCGCTGCCCGCACAACCTCAACCTGATCGCGATCATGGGTGACACCACGCCCCGCAACAAGTCGATCAAGTGCGACGGGCCGCTGTGCGGCACCCAGGTCGTCGGCACCGGACGCAAGCGCACCGACGTGGTCATCGACAACAAGTTCGCCAAGCTCAACGCGATCCGCGCCGACCGGGCGGGCGGGGTGTACTTCCGCAACTTCACGGTGCAGCAGGCGGAGTTCAACGCCCTCTACGTCCTCGAGACCGACGGTTTCGTCGTCGACCGGGTGGTCGCCCGCGGCAACGACGAGTACGGCATCCTCGCCTTCGCCAGCGACCACGGCCTCATCCAGCGCGTCGACGCCTACTGGAACGGCGACTCGGGCATCTACCCCGGGTCCGCCTCCGACATCAACGGCGACAACCCCGAGTTCGAGGCGACCCGCTACTCCATCGAGATCCGCAACAACAAGAGCCACCACAACGCGCTCGGCTACTCCGGCACCGCCGGCAACTCCGTCTGGGCGCACAACAACCGGTTCTTCAAGAACTCCACGGGCATCGCGACCGACTCGCTCTTCCCCGACCACCCCGGCCTGCCCCAGGACCACGCCCGGTGGAACGACAACCTGATCTACAGCAACAACCAGAACTACTACGAGCGCTACGTCGACACCGGGGTCTGCGCCAAGCCCATCGAGGAGCGGGGCTACATGAAGGGCGTGGTCTGCCCGGTCATCCCCACCCCGGTCGGTACCGGCGTCCTCATCGCCGGCGGCAACTTCAACTCGACCGACAACAACCACATCTTCGACAACTGGCGCTACGGCACCATGCAGTTCTGGGTGCCTGCGCCGCTGCGCGACGAGTACGACCCTGCCAAGCTCTACGACACCTCCAACGGCAACCGCACGTTCGACAACGTCTTGGGCATCCGGCCCAACGGGAAGGTCGCGCACAACGGCCTCGACCACTGGTGGGACGACCAAGGCGTAGGCAACTGCTGGGAGAGCAACCGGTCCTCCCGGGAGGGCGGGGTGCCCACCACCAACTTCCTCGTCGACCCCGGCCCGTGCGCCGACGGCGGGTCGCAGTTCGTCCCGGGGATGCCGGTCAAGGACGCGGGCTTCCTCAGCTGCAGCCAGTACGACCGCAACGACGAGTTCTGGCGGCACCCGCCGGCGTGTGAGTGGTTCGAGAGCCCCGAGAAGCCGACCGACCAGCAGTCGGAGAACCCGTTCGGCCTGGCCGCCCCGGTCGGCCCCCCCGGGTCGTCCGGACCGCTGGCACCGCTGAGCGGCCCGGCGACGGCCACGACGCTCGGCGCCTCGCTCGCCGGGGTGGCCCTCATGCTGCTCGTTGGGCTCGGCGCGGTCCGGCGGCGCGGCCTGGCCACCACCCCGCTCCGGAGCTGAGTCGTGAAACGCCTCGCACTGGTCGTTCCGCTCGTGGTGGCCTTCCTGGCAGGCACCCTCGGGATCAGCGTCACAGGCACCGAGCCGAAGCTCGCCGCCCACGGTCCGACCAGCGTGGCGGGCACCGAGAAGACCGCGGTCTTCCGCGTCGGCAAGCGCACCGTGCGCGAGGTCCGCTACGCCGACCGGGAGACCCTGGTGTACTCCTTCGCGCTCGCCAACGAGGGGCGGGTGCCGGTCACCGTCACCGGGCTCGCCCCTCTCGAGGCGGACCCCAGGCTCTTCCGGTACCTCACCCTCACCGACACCGAGGGGCAGGAGCGGTTCACCATCCCCGGTGGCTCACGCACCAGGGTCGAGCTGTCCATGAGGATGCACTCCTGCGAGACGCTCTCGGCCCGCGCGGGCAGCTTCGCGACACAGGTCGCCCTCCACGTCGAGCGGGCCGCGGTCCTCGAGGACGTCGTGACCGTGGACCTTCCCGAAGAGGTCCATACCGGATCGCCGCGCGAGGCGTCCTGCCCCAACGCGACGGCTACCTCCCGGCCTCCCGGCTGACCTCCCCCACCCTCGGCCCGTCACCGTCGAGGGCAACCTCCAGCCGGTGCCCCTGCTCCCCCTCGGCGTCGACCACGACGGTCTCGCCGCGATGTAGGTCGGCGAGGTCACCCAGCGCCGCCAGCGCCCCCGGGTCCCGCTCCAGTACGTCGACCAGGCCGATCGGGTGCGTCAGGCCCCGCGCCTCGAGGCCGAGGGCGCCGGCCAGGGCAGCCGCGCCCGGCCCGGGCGGGTCGACATACACCGCGGCGACGCGCTCGTGACGCAGCTCCTCGGCGAGCGAGGCGTCGGGGCCGCACACGAGCAGGAAGCGCGCGGGGCACTGGAGGTCGGACATCGCCGCGGCCCGGCTTCAGGAGATGACGGCGTCGACGGTCTTCTTCAGCGCACTCGGCTCCGACGGACGCCGCGGCGCGGTCTCCTTGGCCTCCAACATCTGTGCGCCGATCTCTTGGAGCTGCTTGCGCCCGAGGGCCTCACGCACCTTCGGGAACCACTCGCCCTCCTCCTCCTCGATGTGGTGCCGGACGCTCTCGATGAGCACCTTGATCTTGGCGTCGAAACGCTCGGCGTAGGGCTCCATACCGGCGAGCTCCACGACCAGCAGGTCCGCCACGTGGTGCTCCTCGTAGGACTCGTCGATGTCGTCCTCGAGTTCGGGCAGCAGCTCACGCACGCGGGGGTACATCACCTCGTTCTCGATGTAGGTGTGCACCGTCAGCAGCTCGATGATCTGGTCGACGAGCCTGCCCCTGGCGGCCGTGGCGCTCTTGTCTGCCTTCTCGAACTCGCGGAAGGTCCTCAGAATCTCCTTGTGGTCCTCCTTGAGGACCACGATGGCGTCGGTCGACATGGCACTCCTTCGCAGGCGGGTTGCGTGAGTGCGAGGTACCCGCTGCTGGGCAACCTAGTCCGGGCCTTGTCCCCCGACCAGAGCTCTCAGGCGAGCTGGTGGGCCCTGCGGATCGCGTCGACGATGCCGCCCATGATCTCGGTGAGACCGAAGTCCTTCGGTGTGAAGACCTCCGCGACCCCCATCTCCTTGAGACGGGCCGCGTCTGCCGAGGGGATGATCCCGCCGACGATCACCGGCACGTCCCGCAGTCCGTGCGCGCGCATCCCCTCGAGGACGGCCGGGACCAGCTCCATGTGGCTGCCGGACAGGATCGAGATCCCGACGCAGTGCACGTCCTCGGCCACGGCGGCCGCGACGATCTGCTCCGGGGTCAGCCGGATGCCCTGGTAGACGACCTCGAACCCGGCGTCGCGGGCGCGGACGGCCACCTGCTCGGCACCGTTGGAGTGGCCGTCGAGGCCGGGCTTGCCGACGAGCAGCCGCAGGCGACCGCCGAGCTCCTCCCCGGTCTGCCTCACCCGCTCGCGGACCTCGGTCAGCTCGGCGCCGGCCTCGGCGACCCCGACCGCGCCCGAGACCCCCGTGGGCGCGCGGAACTCCCCGAAGACCTCACGGAGCGTGCCGGCCCACTCGCCGGTGGTGGCACCGGCCCGAGCGGCGGCCAAGGTGGCCTCCATCAGGTTGACTCCGGACTTGGCATCGGCCGCCAGCCGCTCGAGGGCGGCGCTCACCCCGTCCTCGTCACGTGTCGCCTTCCACTCCTCCACACTCCGGACCGCGGACCGCTCGGCCTCGGGGTCGGCGGTCTGGATGGCGGCGTCGAGGTCGGCGGTGAGGGGTGAGGGCTCGGTCGTCTCGAAGCAGTTGACGCCGACCACCTTGTCCTCGCCGGCCTCGATCCGCGCACGACGTGCGGCATGGGAGGAGACCAGCGCCTGCTTCATGTAGCCGGACTCGACGGCCGCGATGGCCCCGCCGAGCGCCTGGACCCGGTCCATCTCCTCACGGGCACCCTGGACGAGCTCGGCGACCTTGGCCTCGATGACCTTGGAG
>DATHVS010000256.1:0-19402 GCA_035461195.1 Nocardioidaceae bacterium | reverse complement strand
GCCACGGTCGGGTCGCCGGCCGCGGTGGTCAACGCGGTGATCGACGCGCTCGAGCCCTTCGGCGTGCGGCACGCGGACATGCCGCTGACCCCGGCGAACGTGTGGATGGCCATGCAGGGCAAGCCGATGCGGACCGACCTGGCGCTGCAGTGAGCAGGCCCGAGATCGAGCGGCGCGCGGCCGAGCTGAGGGCCGAGCGGGTGCCGTTCGTCCATGCCACGGTGGTGCTCGCCGACCGGCCCACCTCGGCCAAGCCCGGTGACGAGGCGGTCGTGCACGCCGACGGGACCATCGAGGGTTTCGTCGGCGGCACGTGCGCCGAGTCCACGGTGCGGGCCCAGAGCCTGGCGCTGCTCGACTCGGGCGACCCGCTGCTGCTGCGCATCACCGCCACCCCCGAGCACGAGGCCGAGCCTCGGGACGACCGGCTGACCGTGCACAACCCGTGCCTCTCGGGCGGGACACTGGAGATCTTCCTGGAGCCCGTCATACCCGCCCCGCTTCTCGTCGTCCACGGTGACAGCCCCATCGCCGCGGCCATGGCCGGGCTGGCCGAGCGGCTGGGCTACCAGGTGCGCACCAGCGGCGGCGATCCGACCGGGGCAGCCGCGGTGGTCTGCGCGTCGCACGGGCGTGACGAGGAGGACCTGCTCGCCGCGGCGCTCGGGCTGGGAGTCCCCTACGTGGGGCTCGTGGCCAGCCGGAAGCGCGGGGAGGCCGTGGTCGCCTCGCTCGACGTGGACGAGGCCGCACGGGCCCGGGTGCACACGCCTGCCGGGCTCGACATCGGCGCCCGGACCCCGGAGGAGGTGGCGCTGTCGATCCTTGCGGAGGTCGTGGCCGAGCGGCGTCGTACGTCGGGCCGCCCGCTCGAGGGACACCACCACGACGAGCACCACGGCCAACAGCACGGGGAGCACCACGGGGAGGAGCACCGCCACCGGACCGAGCTGCCGCTCGTGGAGCGACCGGGCACCGCGATCGATCCGGTGTGCGGGATGAGCGTGGCGACCGTGGAGACCTCGCTGCACCTCGACCACGAGGGCACGCGCTTCTGGTTCTGCGGCAGCGGCTGCCTGCGGGCGTTCGCGGCCGACCCGACCGCCTACCTCGCCTCGTGACCCTGCTCGGCGCCGAGGGGGAGACTGGGGGCATGGACGACCTGGCGACCCTGCTCCCCGACATCGCGACGCTGCGCAAGGGACTCGAGGAGAGCGGGTACCTCACCGACGACGGCCTCGCGACCGCGCTGTTCTGCGCCGTGCGGCTGCCGCAGCCGATCCTGCTCGAGGGCGAGGCGGGCGTGGGCAAGACGCAGGCCGCCAAGTCGCTCGCAGAGATGCTCGGCACCCCGCTGATCCGCCTCCAGTGCTACGACGGGATCGAGGCCGCAGAGGCGCTCTACGAGTGGAACTACCCGCGCCAGCTGCTCGCCATCCGGCTCGCGGAGGCCGAGGGCACTCACCTGCGTGAGGAGGAGCTGTTCGGCCCCGGCTACCTGGTCGAGCGACCGCTGCTCCAGGCGGTGCGGCACCCCGGCCCGCTCCCGGCCGTGCTGCTGATCGACGAGGTCGACCGGGCCGACGAGGAGTTCGAGGCTTTCCTCTTCGAGCTGCTCGCCGAGGGCGCCATCACCATCCCCGAGATCGGCACGGTCAAGGCGGCAGTCCCCCCGGTCGCGGTGCTCACCTCCAACCGGACCCGCGACCTCCACGACGCACTCAAGCGACGCTGCCTGTACCACTGGATCGACTACCCCGACGTGGCCCGGGCGGCCGAGATCATCCGACTCCACGTGCCCTCGGCGGCCGAGGAGCTCACCGTGGGGGTGGCCGGAGCGGTCCAGCGACTGCGCGGCCTCGACCTCCAGAAGCCTCCCGGGGTGGCCGAGGCCATCGACTGGGTCGGCGCGCTGTCGCTCCTGGGCGTGCCCCGGCTCGACGGACACGTCGTCGGCAGCACGCTCGGCTCTGCGCTGAAGTACCGCGAGGACCTCGACCTGGCTCTCGACAGCGGCACCGCGTGGGTGGCCGGTGACGGTTGAGCAGGCCCCTGCCCGGCTGGCTCCCGACCTGGCCACGGTCGCCGCCGGCTTCGGAGCGCTGCTGCGCGAGGCGGGTCTCCCCGTCAGCCCGGAGCGGTCGGCCAGGTTCGCCGCCGCCGTCGCGCTCGCCGGCCCCACGACGGTCGGCGAGCTGTACTGGCTGGCCCGCGTCACCCTCGTCGACCGGCACGACCAGCTCGACACCTTCGACCGGGTGTTCCGCCACGTGTTCGGCGGGCTGGCGGACGTCGCGGCCGACCGTGGCGACACCTCCGCCCCGAAACCGCCGGCCCACCTGCGGCCGGGTCCGCGGGCCGGCCCGCGCCAGGGGTCGCCGGAAGGCCCGTCCGGAGTACCCACGCCGACCTCGGCCGTGGGAGAGCCCGGCGACCGCGACGACCGGACGGGGAGGGTGCTGATGACGGCCAGCGTCGAGGAGCGTCTGCGACGCAAGGACTTCGCGCACTACACGGACGAGGAGCTCGCGACGCTGCGCCGGCTGGTGGCGCAGCTGCGCGTGCTCGCGCCCCGCCGCCGGGCGCGGCGTACCTCGCGGGCCTCGAGCGGAAGGCGGCTCGACCTACGCCGAACGCTGCGGCACGCGCACCGCACGGGCGGCGACCCCGTACGCCGGGAGTACCGCCGACGTCGCACGCAACGCAGACGGGTCGTGCTCATCGCCGATGTCTCGGGGTCGATGGAGTCCTACTCCCGGGTGTACCTCCACCTGCTCCAGGGGGCGGTGCGGGGCGCGGGGGCCGAGGCCTTCGTGCTGGCCACCCGGCTGACTCGGCTCACCCGGGCGCTGTCGGCCGGCCACCCCGACGCGGCGCTGGCGAGGGCGTCCGAGGAGGCACCCGACTGGTCGGGCGGCACCCGTCTGGGGGAGGCGTTGAAGACGTTTGTCGACGAACACGGCCGGCGAGGCATGGCCCGGGGTGCGGTCGTGGTGGTCGTGAGCGACGGCTGGGAGCGCGCGGACCCGGCGCTCCTGGCTGAGCAGATGGCTCGTCTGTCCCGGCTCGCGCACCGGATCGTGTGGGTGAACCCCCGCTCGGCCGCCGAGAGCTACCAGCCCCTGGTGGGTGGGATGGCGGCCGCGCTCCCCCACGTCGACGTCCTCGTCTCGGGTCACTCGCTGGCCGCGCTCGACGAGGTGCTGGCGGCCATCGAGGAGCAGACCGCCCGGACCTGACGGCCGCCGGGTTCGGCTCGAATACCCCCTGAGACCGAAGTGACAATGATTGTCATTGCATTTGAGAATGATTCCCATATAGGTTGCTGCCTGCGCACCTCACTCGGGAGGCGCGCGTGCCGGCATTGCCGGCACCGACCGAAAGGCAATCCCATGTCTCACATCCGCTCCCGCGCCGCCGTCGTCGCGGCCACCGCCATCTCGGCCGTCGCCCTCTCGGCAGGTGCGGCCTCGGCTGCGCCGGCGTGCAGCGACCCGGTGGCGAACACCATCCACACCGTCCACGAGTCGGTCGGCGACCCGACCGGCGCCGGCCACGCGATCGAGGACGCCTACTGCGGCGTGAAGCCGTAGCGGGAACGACCCCACCGCTCGCGAGGAACGGCATGGAGCAACCGCGCTCTCCGGGACGAGGCTCGCTTCCCCGTGTCGGACGTCGTCTCGGCGTCCTCGTGCTGGTGTCGACGTGGCTCGGGCTCGTCGGCCCCCTCGCGATCTCGGGTACGGCGGCGTCCGCACCGTCGTCGTACTGCGCCGAGACGGTGCACGGGAAGGCCGGTACCTGGACCCGCCGTCCGGGGCCGGCCTTCCCGCTGGGTGGCACGAGGATCCGCTCACATGCGGTCGTGCCCCACAAGCCCACGCGCCAGTACGTGACCAACGGGCTGGCCGTGCTCGCGACCTCCGACGGCTGCGCATGGTCGGAGGTCTTCCGCCTGCCCGACCGTGCGACCGCCGACCTTCCGGCGAGCGGGGCGACGGACCGGGTCCTGGAGGTCATGGCGCATCCTCGGGCGCCCGGTCGTCTCTGGCTCGTGGTCGCGATCGGACAGGACGTCGCCGAGCGTCTCTCCCCTTCGATGCCCCTGACCCCGGCCGGCCCCGAGCGGCGCGACGGCACCACCTCCCTCGTGCTGCACAGCGACGACGCCGGACGCTCCTGGCGGGCGATGGAGACCCCGCCGCTCCCCGGCGCCCCCGGACGGCTGGCTGCCGCGCCCTCCAACCCGTCCGTGCTCTACCTGCCGACCGCATCGGGCCTCCACGCCAGTGTCGACGGCGGACGCACGTGGCTGCCCCGCGGCCCCGGCGCTACCACAGGCCCGAGCGACGGCAGGCCCCTCGACGCCGTCACGAGTCCTCTCGTGACCGAGGTGGCGGTGGACCCGCAAGACCCAGCCGTGCTGCACGGCCGCACCAGCACCGCCGTCCGTTCCGACGACGGCGGGCTCAGCTGGACGTCCTACGGGCTGCCTCCCGGCAACGTCACGGGTCCCTTCACCGACCAGGCACCGTCCACGCCGGGCCGTCTGCTCTTCGGCAAGCAGGAGTTCTCCACCTCGCCGCTCCGGTCCTGGTGGCTGACGGCTGACACGAAGGGCGGAAGCCTGCAGCAGGTGCCGCTCGAGCCCGGCGACGTCGCGGGGGTGCCGTGGCGCGGCGCCTGGAGCGCGCTGCTCGACGAGCTGCTCCTGACCACCTGGAACCGGAACAGCGCCGCCTCCTTTCCCGACGTCTCGCTCTACCTCGTCTCCGGGGCCGGATCGGTGGAGGACGTGAACGAGCTCGACCTCCCGCAGGTGTGGGGTGTCCTCGCCGACTCCTACGGCGGCTACCACCTGCACACCGCCCACGAGCTCCTCACGCTGAGCCCGCACAAGGAGCCGCCCCCGATTCCCGCGGGGCCCCGGCAGGTCGAGGTCGCGCCCTTCGGTCCCTCCAGCCCGGCTCCGGCCCGACCTGCCGTCCTCGACGCTCCCGCGGAGCTGGAGATCGACCCCGGGGGAACGACGGACATCGAGGTCGGCCTGGATCTTCCTCGGCGACCGACCCCGCTCGACACCTACTTCCTCGTCGACACCTCCAACAGCTTCGAGCCCGACATCGACGCCCTGGCCGAGGGGATGGCCGACGTGGTCCGGACCCTTGCCGCGGACGGTGTGGACGCACACTTCGGGGTGGGTGAGCTCGGGACCCGGGACGCCCGCCGCTACCGCAGGTTCGCCGACATCGCGGCTCCGGGTGGGGAGCTCCAGCGCGGCTTCGAGCGCCTGCGGACCGGCGGCAGCGAGGAGTCCCACCTGATCGCGCTCCACCAGACGGCCACGGGCTCCGGCGTACGCGGTCTCACCGGGCCGCCGGTCGCAGCGGGCCAGGCCCCGACCTGGCGAGCGGACTCGCTGCGCACCGTGGTGGTGGTCACCGACGTCCAGTTCAGCGACGAGCACGACCCGGAGGCCCCGGCACGCGCCGAGGTGTACGACGCCCTCGCCTCCCGCGACGTCCGCGTGATCGGCCTCGAGGTGGTCCGGGAGGGCGGCGACGACGGGGTCCCTGGCGGGTACGCCGCCGTCGAGGCCGCCGACGCCGCCTCCACCACCGCCCCCACCCCGGCACGTCGGGACCTCGAGGAGCTCGCGGCGGCCACCGGCTCGTTCGCCCCGCCCGGCGGCATGGACTGCCGCGACAACGGCACCGTCGAGATCGCCGAGGGCGACCCCATGGTGTGTACGACGACCGCGCTGCACGTCTCGCGGATCTCGACGCTGTCCGACGTGCTGACCCGGGTCCTCCTCGCCCAGGTCGACCGGCAACCGGTGACGCTGGAGGCGAAGGGTCCCGCCACTGTCTCCCCGGTCTCCCCTTCCCCGTGGCGGGTCGACGGCGCGGACGTGAAGCGTGACCAGAACCTGTCCTTCACCGGCTCCGTCACGTGCCCCGAGGCCCAGGCAGGGCGCCGGCTGCCGCTGGACCTGCGGGCAGTCGTGGGCGGGAAGCCGGTCGCCTCGACCCGGGTCGACGTCTCATGCGGCGACCGGGAGCCGAGGGCCGCGGCGGGAGCCGGGAGCGAACCGCCGAGCGCCGCGGGACCCGTGCCTGCGGTCGGCCACCCGGGCCCTCAGGCGGCTGCGCCCGTTCCTCCCCCGCCGCCCCCGGCGCCCGTCCCTCTGGGCGGGAGCGCCCCGGCGGCCGGCACGGCCCCCGGCAGCGCGACAGCGCCGGGGAGCGCCCCGGGCCAGGCACAGGCCCCTGGACAGACCGGGGCGCCGGGAGGCAGCGCTGCGGCGGGCTTGGCCGACCAGGTGGAGGAGGACGTGGCCCTGGCGACGGCGCCTCCGCAGATGAGCTCCACCCCCTCCCCGAGAGACCCGACCCTCCCGATGTCGACGCTGCTCCCGGCCGCCCTCCTCACGGCAGTCACCGGGGCCCTGCTGCACCGGCAGCGCCGACGTACCGACCCACGGCCGATCAGGAACCGCACTCGATGACACAGACCGTCAACCCGCCGACCCCCTCGCTCCGGCTCGACCGCGCGTGGTCCGCACTGAAGGGTCTGCGACCACCGGTCGCCCGCCCCTCCGCCCGCGGGTTGCTCCTGCTCGCAGTGGCTGGACTCCTCCTCTCGTTCGCCGCATCCCTTCACTTCCTCGCCGCCGACAGCCCCGGCCGCGAGCTGACCTTCGGCGACCTGACCGAGCTGGCCGAGGCCCGTGAGATCGAGCGGGCAACCTTCCTCGACCAGGACTCGCGGATCGTGGGTGAGCTGAGAACCGGCGGGGGCAGGGAGTTCTGGGTCGCCTACCCGGCGAGCGACTCGGCCACCGCCGTGCTGCTCCGGACGTTGACCGACTCCGGCGCGGAGGTCACGATCGACGGGCAGCCGGCCAAGGCGGCGGTGCGGGTCGTCGCCACGGGCCTGCTGCCCCTGATGATCCTCGCGGGTCTCTTCGGCCTGTTCTTCGTCGGGTCAGGGTCCGGGAGTGGTGGGGAGATCCGCAGCTTCGGGACGATGGGCCGGCGCGGGGGCGGCCTCGCGGCTCCACCGGACGTCAGGTTCGGCGACATCGCGGGCGCCGACGAGGCCGTCACCGAGCTGCGCGAGGTGGTGGAGTACCTCAACGACCCGGGGCGCTACGCCGGCCTCGGCGCCAGCCCGCCCAAGGGGGTCCTGCTCTTCGGACCACCCGGGACGGGGAAGACGCTGATCGCGCGTGCCACCGCAGGAGAGGCCGGTGTCCCGTTCTTCTCCGTCGCGGGGGCCGAGTTCGTCGAGTCGCTGGTCGGTGTGGGCGCCGCGCGCATCCGCGACCTCTTCGCGCGCGTCCGAGCGGTCGCCCCGGCCATCGTCTTCATCGACGAGCTCGACGCCGCCGGGCGGCGCCGGGGCGGGACCGACTCCGGCGGCTCCGACGAGCGGGAGCAGACCCTCAACCAGCTGCTCGTGGAGCTCGACGGCTTCGCCGCCTCCACCGGCATCGTCGTGATGGGTGCGACCAACCGGCCCGACATCCTCGACCCCGCCCTGCTGCGGCCAGGCAGGTTCGACCGGCACGTGACGGTGGACGCCCCCGACCTGCAGGGGCGGGAGAGGATCCTTGCGCTGCACGCCAGGGGCAAGCCCCTCGCCGACGACGTCGACCTGCACCTCGTCGCCCGGCGTACCCCTGGCTTCACCGGAGCAGATCTCGCCAACGTGGTCAACGAGGCGGCGCTGCTCACCATCCGCGGCGATCGCGTCGAGATCGGGATGAGGGAGGTCGTCGAGGCGGTCGACCGCGTCCTCGGCGGCCCCCGGCGCCAGGGACGGATCTTCGGGGAGGAGACCCGTCGCCGCATAGCGGCCCACGAGGCGGGTCACGCCGTGGTGGCCACTGCCCTCGGTGACGAGGTGCACCGCGTCTCGGCAGTGTCGCGGGGCCGGGGCCTGGGCTCCGTGGCCCTCGACGCCGGCGAGGACGCCGTCCTCCTGTCCGCCGCCGAGCTGTTCGAGCGGATCGTCGTCACCGTCTCCGGCCGGGCGGCCGAGGAGATGCTCCTCGGTACACCCTCCACCGGCGGCGAGTCCGACCTCGAGCGAGCGACCGCTCTCGCGCGGGACATGGTTGCCCGCTTCGGGATGTCCCCACGGGTCGGGCGGGTGCGGCTCGTCGGGACCGCAGCCGACGTCTACCTCGGCGGCGGGGTCGCGAAGGCCGACCTCTCCGACAGCTTGCGCGAGCTGGTCGAGGACGAGACAGCCCGGCTCCTCGACGACGCCTTCCGGCAAGCGGTGGCGATCCTGACCGCCCACCGAGGCCTGCTCGAGAAGCTGGTCGGCAGCCTGCTCGACGAGGAGACCCTCGAGGGGACCCGCCTCCAGGAGCACCTCGAGGCCGTGGACACGGCACCAGCGGGCGGGGCCTGACGCGCAGCCACGGGGCCCAGGGGGTAACGTCGTCCTTTCGGGCGCAGCGCGTCAACAATCGCAGCCTTGCCCGTCCGGGGAATGCACCCCGGGGCTATGGGGCACTCCGCTCGTGGCCACCTCTACGTTCCAAGACCCAAGGAGAGAACATGAAGAAGGACGAGCTCGTCCAGGCAGTCGCCGATGCAGCCGGCCTGAACAAGGCCGAGGCCGACCGCGCCATCTCGGCGATCGTGGACACCGTGACCGACGCCGTCGCGTCGGGCCAGCGCGTGCAGATCCCCGGCCTGGGCACCTTCGAGGCCCGCGAGCGCGCCGCCCGCGAGGGCCGCAACCCGCAGACCGGCGAGACCATGCAGATCGCCGCGACCACGGTTCCGGGCTTCAAGGCCGCCACCGCGTTCAAGAACGCGACCGCCAAGAAGTGAGCTTCGGGTCGGCCCGGTCCTGACCCGGGCCGACCGGTCGAAGGGCCCCTGTCGGCAGCATGCCGGCAGGGGCCCTCGTCGTTGTCCGCCGGCAGCGCAACCGCCGCCGTAGCGTTGAAGGCGGAGGGGTGGTGTCGATGACCGATCAGCAGCCCTACGAGGTCGTGGCCGAGCACGAAGGCTTCGAGCTGCGCCGCTATCCCGCCCATCTCGTCGCGGAGGTCGAGGTCGGTGGCCCGTTCGAGGTCGCCGGGAACCTGGCCTTCCCGCGGCTGGCCCGCTACATCGGCGGCCACAACCGCCCCGGAAGCAAGGTGGCGATGACCGCCCCGGTGGTGCAGGAGAAGGATCCGGGCACCCACCGCTACATCGTCGGCTTCGTGATGCCCGCCGACCTGGACGAGACGGACCTGCCCGAGCCGGCCGACCCGGGTGTGCGGACGCGCGCGGTCCCGGCCCACACGGCCGCTGCCGTGCGGTTCTCGGGACCGTGGCTGGTCCGCCGCTTCGACAGGCGCGCGGAGCAGCTGCTGGTCGCCGTGGACGCCGTGGGCCTGGCGGTGGCCGGGCCGGTCCGCTACGCGCGCTTCGACCCGCCGTGGACACCGTGGTTCCTCCGGCGCAACGAGGTGGTCGTGCCCGTGCTTCAGGCGCCGGGCGCGTCGTAGAACGAGTGCACTCGGGCACCCGGCGCCAGCCAGGGCTCCACGAGATCGCGCGCCCGTTCCGGTTCGCGGTGGAAGAGCCCCACCCGCGCTGCGAAGACCAGGTCGAACCTGCGGTCACCGAGGTCCATGTCCTCGACGCGGGCGACGAGGAACTCCGCCTTGCCCGACTGCACGTGGGCCGCGTTGCGCACCCGGGCCGCCTCGATCATCTTCGCCGAGCGGTCGATCGCGGTGAACCGCCCGGTGTCCACCAGGTCGCACACCATCGTCGCGGCGACACCATAGCCGCAGCCGATCTCGAGAACCCGGTCGTCAGGCCGGACGCCGAGCGCGTCGACGACTCTTCGCAGACGCTCGCTCATCCCGGCAACGTAGCGCGGGAAGCGAGCCGTTTCCCACCCTGTGCCCAGGTGATCCGGGGTAGAACCGACACATGACGACGGACCAGCGCAGCGCAGCCGACGTGGTGCAGGCACGGCTCACCGAGCAGGTGCGGGAGCTCCGCGCGCTGGACCCCCTCGTGCGGCGCGACGTCCCCGACTCCGTGCACCGGATGCGCGTCGCCACCCGCCGCCTGCGCAGCGCGCTCGCGACCTTCCGACCCCTGGTTGACCGCGACGTGACCGACCCCCTGAGGGACGAGCTGAAGTGGCTCGCCGGAGCTCTGGGGGAGGTCCGCGACACCGAGGTGATGCACGAGCGGCTGACGACGCTGGTCGCGGAGACGGCCCCCGGGGCGATCCGCGGCGGTGCGGACGCGCGGATCGACCGCGAGCTGGTCAACCGCTACGAGGCGGCGCGTGTCGAGGCCATGAAGGCCTTGCGGTCCCCGCGCTACCACGCCCTGCTGGAGCGGCTCAAGGAGCTCACGACTGCACCACCGTGGACCGCGAAGGCATCAGAGGGAGCCGAGGCAGCCCTGCCGGCCCGGGTGCGTCGCGACTGGAAGCGCCTCGAACGCCGCATCGACACCGCTGCGGGCACGGCCGACCGGACCGAGCGGGCTGCCCGGCTGCACGAGGCGCGCAAGGCCGCCAAGCGCTTCCGGTACGCCGCGGAGACGGCTGTGCCCGTGCACGGCGAGGACGCCCGGCGGCTCGTGAAGCGCACCAAGCGCCTTCAGACCGTCCTCGGCGACCACCACGACGCCGTGGTCACCCAGGCGTGGCTGCGCGAGCTCGCCGACTGGGTGGCCGCCGAGGGTGAGGACACCTTCACGTTCGGGGTGATCCACGCCCGCGAGGAGGTCCTGGCCGAGACCTCCGAGGCACGGCTGGCCAAGGCCTGGAAGAAGACAGCACGCAAGAAGTATCGGAAGTGGCTCCGCTGAGGATGCCGGCTCACCCCGGGTCGACGACGAGGACGTGGAGGCTCCTCGGGCCGTGCACTCCTTCGACCCGGTCCAGCTCGATGTCGCTGGTGGCCGAGGGTCCGCTGATCCAGGTGGTGGGCCGGTCGGGGTCGAGGAGCGGGAGGGCGTCGGGAACGCCGGGCACGACCTGGGCCGCCCGGACGACGCACACGTGCAGGTCGGGCACCAGGCTCAGGGCGCGCCGGCCCTGACCGGGGCCGTGGGTGAGCACGATGGTGCCCGTCTCGGCGATCCCGACCGTCGCCCCCGTGACGACCGCGTCCACCCCGTCGAGGTCGGTAGCCGTGAGGCCCCCGTCGCCGAGCGCGTCCGCGACCTCCCACTCGAGCCCCTCCGGCACGACCACACGCGACGCGGACCCGAGCGCCTCGGCGATCCGGTCCTGGACCTCGTCCTCCCGGCACCGCGTCACCTCGGCGCGGTAGTCGGCGACCCGTTCGCAGAACAGGACCACCGCTTCGGAGTCCGAGGTCTTGGAGCGGTAGCCGCGTGGCACGGTCACCTCGCTCGTGTCCGACCCTGCGAGAGCCGCGCGGACCCTTCCCAGGATCTCCTCACGCGCGCTCACCTGCGTCCACCCGAGGTCCGCTTCCACCACGCCCGGAAGGACTCCGTCGGCGGCGAGGGCAGGTCGCGCGCGTCCGACCACGCCGACATCGGCCAGGGCAGCCGGCTCAACGCCCGGCGTCCGCCGGGGAGGGTACGACGGCCGAGCCGACCCGTCACCCGGCCCAGGAGCCCCGAGGCGCGTTCGGCGGCGGCGAGCCGCCCCGCGGACGAGAACGTCCACGACGCGGACCTCATGGCTGCGGCCTCGGCCAGGTGGGAGGTCGAACCGCGGTGGGCGTCGACCACCTGGGCGCGCAGGTCGACGAGGACCGAGGGGATGTCGATCCGCACCGGGCAGGCCTCGAAGCACGCCCCGCACAGAGAGGAGGCGTACGGCAGCGAGTCGGTCTGATCGTCGACGCCGACGCCCTTCAGCAGCGGGTTGAGGATCGCCCCGATCGGACCGGGGTAGACCGACCCGTACGTGTGGCCTCCCGTGCGCTCGTAGACCGGGCACACGTTGAGGCACGCCGAGCAGCGGATGCACCGCAGCGCCTGTCGACCGACCTCGTCTGCGAGGGCGCGCGTGCGTCCGTTGTCGAGGAGGACGACGTGCACCTCCCGTGGACCGTCCCCGGGGGTGACCCCGGACCAGGTGGAGGTGTAGGGGTTCATCCGCTCCCCCGTCGAGGACCGGGGCAGCAGCTGGAGGAACACGTCGAGGTCGGCCCAGGTGGGCACCACCTTCTCGATGCCCACGACCGAGACGAGGACGTCGGGGAGCGTGAGGCACATCCGGCCGTTGCCCTCGGACTCCACCACCACGAGGGTCCCGGTCTCGGCGACGGCGAAGTTCGCCCCCGAGACGGCCATCCTCGCCCTCAGGAAACGCTCCCGCAGGTGCAGCCGGGCGGCGCCGGCCAGCTCGGCGGGGTCGTCGGAGAGGCCCTCGGGCGCAGGCCGCCCGGCCGTGCCCATGTGCTCCCGGAAGATCTCGCGGATCTCGGCGCGGTTGCGGTGGATCGCCGGCACCAGGATGTGGCTCGGCAGGTCGTCGCCGAGCTGGACGATGAGCTCGGCGAGATCGGTCTCCCAAGCCGCGATCCCCTCAGCGGCGAGGGCCCCGTTGAGCTCGATCTCCTGGGTCGCCATCGACTTGACCTTGACCACCTCGTCGACGCCGTGGCCCTTGGCGACGTCGGCCACGACCCGGCACGCCTCCTCGGCGTCGCGGGCCCAGTGCACGGTGGCGCCACGAGCCTCCAGCGCCGCCTCGAGGGCGACGAGGTGCTCGTCGAGATGGCGCAGGGTGTTGTCCTTGATCGCCGCGCCCGCGAGCCGCAGCTCCTCCCACTCGGGGACCTCGCCGACGACGCGGGACCGCTTGCCCCGGATGGTGCTCGTGGCGTGCGCGAGGTTGCGGCGCAGCTGCGTGTCCGCGAGCGCCGTCCGTGCCGCCGCGGGGAAGGCCGGCATGCCGACGAACGTGGCTGTCACGAGGCCACCTCCGCCGCGTCGGCCGGGTGCTCGGACGCGGGCTCGGTAGAGGCGAGGACCTCGGCGAGGTGCATCACCCGGACGCCGGCCCGTTGTCGCGACAGCAGGCCGCCGACGTGCATCAGGCACGAGCTGTCGCCGGCCACGAGCACCTCCGCCCCTGTCTCGAGCACCCGCCTGGCCTTGTCCGACCCCATCGCCACCGACGTCTCGGGGTTCCTCACGGCGAACGTCCCGCCGAAGCCGCAGCACTCCTCGGCCCGGGGCAGGTCGACCAGCCGCAGGCCGCGCACGGCCTCCAGGAGGCGGCGTGGCCGGTCTCCGACACCCAGCATCCGAAGCGAGTGACAGGTCGGGTGGTAGGTCACCGTGTGGGGGAAGTATGCGCCCACGTCGGTCACCCCGAGTACGTCGACGAGGAACTCGCTCAGCTCGTGGACCCGTGGCGAGACGGACTCGACCGCCGCCGACAGTCCCGGGTCGCCTGCCCGTCGCGCGACGATCCCGTGCTGGTGCCTGGCCGAGCCGGCACACGACCCGGACGGGGTCACCACGGTGTCGTACCCCTCGAACGCCTCGACGAAGCTGCGCACGACCGGCACCGCCTCGTCGAGGTAACCGGTGTTGACCATCGGCTGCGCGCAGCAGGTCTGCGCCTTCGGGAAGTCGACCTCCACCCCGAGCCGGCGCAGCAGCGTGACCACGGCGCGGCCGGTGTCGGGGAACATCGCGTCGTTGATGCACGTGACCATCAGGGCGACCCTCATGGCCTCACCCTGCCACGCCACTCGCACACGGAACACCGGTCACGACCGAGCACTCCGGCCCACGTCCGGGCCTGGGTCGCGTCAGGATGGACACATGTGGCCCCTGGACGCCGACTCGCTCGTCGCAGCCCAGGAGGAGCTCGCGCGGGCGGCCCCGGACCTGTGGCGCCCGCCCGACGGCCCGCTGCTGGTCGGCGGCTGCTGGGTCTGTTTCCCTCGGGGGCTGGTCGGCCCGGGCGGAGTGGGCGACCCGGCCTGGGCCGCGGCGGTGCTCATGCGCGAGCGCCGGGTCGTCGCCCAGCACGTCGTCGCCGGAGAGGCGGGCGCGGCGTACACGCCGGGGCTGCTGGCACTGCGGATGGGCCCGCTGATGGAGCGTGCGGTACGCGGGCTGAGGGCCCGGCCCGACGTGCTGCTCGTCGACGCGAGCAGCCACGACCACCCTCGTGGAGCCGGCCTGGCGCTGCACCTCGGGGCCGTGCTGGACGTGCCGACGGTCGGCGTGACCCATCGGCCCCTCCTCGCGCGGGGAGATGGGCCCGAAGACCGTCGCGGAGCCACGAGCCCGGTCCGGGTCGGCGACCGGGTCGTCGGCTGCTGGATGCGCACACGTCCTGGGGTCCGTCCCCTGGTCGTGCACCCGGGATGGTCGGTCGACCTTCAGACGGCGGTCGAGGTGGTCGCGCGGAGCTTGGGTCCGGGACGTACGCCGGAGCCGCTGCGGCAGGCGCGTCACCTCGCCCGCCGTGCCCGCAACCGGGGCATCTGAGATCGGTGTGGCGGATTGCGGTATCTCGTAAGGGTTGGTAGGCATTGCGTCTGCTCCAACCGGCATGATGAAGGCGATTCGATGGTTGCGACGACCCGGGGGACAGCGCTGCGCGTCCTCCCCCCGCAGCCCGAGCCAGCGGGCGGCACCGGTCACGACCTGGCCGCACATGCCGTCGTCCTCCACTTCGACGAGGAGACCGACCGCCACCTGCGCAGGGTGTGGGCAGCCCTCGACGTGCACGGCATCGACTCGGTGGCCAGGACCCACGGTGCGTCGTACCGACCCCACCTGACCCTGGCGATCATCGAGACCGCCGACGCGGCACGCGCCACCGAGGCCCTGCGGCGACCGCTCGCCGGGGTCGCCGGGCTCCCGGTCACCCTGAACGCCGTCGGGTTCTTCCTGACCGGCGCAGCTCCCGCGTACCTCGGCGTCACGCCCACCAGTCGGTTGCTCCTGCTGCACGAGCAGGTCCACGCCGCCATCGGCGACGTCGCGAGCTGGGACTACTACCGGCCCGGATCGTGGGTGCCGCACTGCACGCTGGCGATGGGCGTCACCTCCCCCTCGGGTGTGGCCGACGTGGTCACCGCGGCGGTGCCACTACCGCTGCACGCCACGGTCTCCGGCGCGCACCTGTCGCGGCTGCCCGACAACCGCGGCGCGAAGCTCCCCGGTCAGCGCCGTCCCGAACCCCAGCCCGCCGGCTCCGCCGAGGCGCGACATCGTGCGGGCCCCCGCCACAAGGGCGGTCGACGACTCGCCTCAGGCCGCATCTGGCGCTAACTGTGCCGCCCGTGCGCGGCGGACCGCCGATCGCACCATCGCGCGGGCGACCACTGGGTAGGCATCCATGGCTCGCAGCGTCAACCGGAGGAGAAGCACTCTCGACCTGACACCGTCGGCGGCGTAGCGGCGCGCGGAACGCTCGAGGCCCGCCCGCACCACGGTCACCGCGAGGTCCGGACGTCGTTCGAGGGCCACCTCGGTGGCGCGGAGGGTGACGCCCCGAGCGCTCGACCGGCTCACGCGCACCACCGTCCCGGGCACGTCGGGGATCACGAGCCACCCGGTCACTCGTCGACCCCCAACAGCTCGGCGAGCTGCTCCCGGTCGGACTGGAGCTGCCGCAGCTTCTTCCGGAGGCGGTCAGAGTCCTCCTCGGACCACCCGTCGGGCGGTGCCACGGCCACCCACCCGTCGACGTACTGGCCGAGGTAGCGATGGCCGTAGCCGAAGGGGACTCCGTAGTTCGAGGGCAGGTCGGCGGTCACCTGCCAGAACGTGACCACGGGGATCCAGACCATGTCCGGTGACACGTTGGGTGCGGTCGGCTCCGAGAGCCAGTCGGGCTTGGCGAAGGCCAGGCGCGGGCTCCAGTGGACGACCGGGTCCGAGCCGTTCTGCAGGTAGGCCACGTCAGCGGCGCCGGGCGCCCCGTCGAGGTCGTCGGGGTCGGAGATGAAGCGGATGCTCCTCCCCCCGTCGTACACCGGCCGCCACTCGGGACTGCCGGGGTCGCGCTCGTCGACGAACGACGTGCGCAGTGGGCTGAAGTTGGGTGCTCCGGCCCACACGACCCCGTCGGTACGCCGGACGAGTTCGTCGCCGTCGTCGAAGGCGGCCTCCGACCCGAAGACGCCGAGGCTGGTCCCCGTGACGAGCAGCTCTGGCCGGTCGCCCTCGGGCAGCTGCGACCACGCCTCGTAGACGTGGTCGAAGAGCTCACGACCGGCCTCCTGCGCGGTCTCGGAGTCCACGAGCAGGGAGAGGTAGCTCGGTAGGTAGGAATACTGGAGACTCACCGCGGCGGTGTCGCCGTTGTACATGTACTCCACCGCCTCCACAGCCGCGGGCGCGACGTACCCGGTGCCCGTGGAGGTGGCCACGACGAGGACCTCCCGGTCGAAGCCGCCGGCCCGACGGAGGTCCTCGACGGCGAGGGCCGCCCGCTCCGAGACGGTCTCGGCCGACTGCAGCCCCGCGTAGACGCGGACCGGGTTCTCGGCGCCTTCGCCGGAGAAGGCGGACAGCTCCTCCGCACCGGGAGCACGCGCCACGAAGTTGCGTCCCTCCCGGCCCAGGGAGTCCCAGGGGATCAGGGACGCAGGGCTGCCCGACCGTCGAGGAGTCAACGGCTGGGAGGTGCCGACGTCGGTGCTGTTGTTGACGGGTTCGAAGACCGAGCTGGCCAGCGCCACGAACCCCTTCCGCATGAGGCCGTTGTTGAGGCTGCCGAGGACCAGGACCACGATCAGGAAGGCCAAGGGTCCGGCGAGCCAGTCGGGCGTGATCGGAGCCAGCCGCCAGCTGACCTTCCTCACCACCCAGCGGAAGCCCCGCGCGACTGCAAGGAACATCGAGAACACCACGACCCCGACGACGAGGATCCGGAACCAGGCGTAGGACTCCGGAGGTTCGACGCCGTTGAGCTGGTGGATCTCGTGCTGCCACTCCTGCCCCAGCCACAGCGACCACGCCAGAAGGGGTACCCCGACGACCGCGAGCCCCGTCCAGAGCCGCCGGGCAAGCACGGCCGACGGCCGCCATCCGCTTGCGGCGTGGACCACCCAGCCGAGGAAGACCCCGAGCGCGTAGCCGGCGAGGGCGCTCAGCCCGAAGACGACTCCCTGCCAGAGCCAGTTGCGGGGTGCGAGCGAGGGAGTGAAGGAGGCACAGCCGAGGAGCAGCCCGGTTGCCACACCGGCGAAGCTGTACGTCGACAAACTCATCCTTCGAGGCGGGCGCGGCAGAGGCACGAGGACACGCTGATGGAACCGGCGTAGGCCTCCACGCCGGGGCTCCTGGCGAGGCGGCGCCTCGTGCACGATCCCTTGCACCACGCCTCCATGGTGTCAGGGGCCCGTGCTCGCCGTTCCACCTACCGGCGTGGTTCACCGAGCCACCCGGGACTAACGGGACACGATGTGCCAGGCGACGAGGCCGAACAGCACGCCCAGCGCGTTGGTGGCCCAGTGGAGGCCGGCGCTGGCGATGACGCTGCCGCTGCGCCGTCTCAGCTCCCCGGCCACTGCACCTCCGGCGGCGGTGAAGGCGACGGTTCCGATCACGACAGCGGCCGTCGCAGCGGGGCCGGCCGAGCCCTCGCCCATGCCACGGGCGGAGGCGAAGTCGAGGGCGGGGAGGATGTGCCAGAGCCCGAAGAGCGACGAGGTGACCAGGACGACCCGCGTGGTTCCCATGTGTCGCTTGAGCATCCCCCACAGCACCGACCGGAAGGCGACCTCCTCGAGCAGCACCGTGCTCAGGGGGATCACGACGAATGCCGTCTTCAACGCGTCGGAAACCCCGATCTGGTACCGCACGTCGAGGAACGCGGCCCGCGTTGCCGGCAGCAGCAGTCCGCCGAGGTAGACCGCACCCACGGCGACGATCGCTCCCCCGCCCCAGAGCAGGCCGGCCCTGATCCTCTCCCGGCTCAGCCCGAGCTGTTCCCAGGAGAGCCCGACGGCTCGAGCCGCCAGCAGGAGGGCCGCCGCGGCGCCCACGCCGATACCGACGCCTGCGGACGGTGAGACGTGCTTGACCACGTTGATCACCCCGAGAGAGGCGATCACGCCGCCGGTGGCGAGAAGTCCGACTCGGTTGCGTATCCCTCGTCCGAAGGAGGCGACCCTGGTCGGGCACACCGGGCAGGTCAAGGGCATGGTCACCGCTCCAGTATTGGCAGGTGCTGCAAGACGGACATGCCTCCCGTGAACGGGGCGGGTCCATGTGGAGAGTGCCCATGTCCGCGACGAGTCATGCCTGTCGGAGTAGGTTCGGGCCATGCGCACCGAACGTCTCGAGTTCACCGGATCGCTCGGACCGACGCTGGCAGGCCGTCTCGAGCTGCCCGCCCACGCTCCCCGCGCGTTCGCCCTGTTCGCGCACTGCTTCACCTGCGGGAAGGACGTGCTGGCCGCCTCTCGGGTGGCCCGCGCCCTGACCGACCACGGCATCGCGGTGCTGCGCTTCGACTTCACGGGCCTCGGCGGGTCCGACGGGAACTTCGGGAACACCAACTTCAGCTCCAACGTCGCGGACCTGCTCGAGGCCGCGGCACACCTCCGCGAGCACTACTCGGCGCCGTCCATCCTGATCGGGCACTCCCTCGGCGGCGCCGCCGTGATCGCCGCGGCCGAGCACCTGCCCGAGACCCGGGCCGTGGTCACGATCGGCGCCCCCGCGGACACCGGCCACGTGCAGCGCCTGCTGGTGGGCAGCCGCGACGAGATCGAGCAGGAGGGCGAGGCAGAGGTGAACCTCGCAGGCCGGTCCTTCCGGATCCGCCGGCAGTTCCTCGACGACATCGCCGAGCAGCCACAGACCCAGCGGATCGAGAACCTCGACGCCGCGCTCCTGGTGATGCACTCCCCGACGGACAAGGTGGTCGGGGTGGACCAGGCGCGCCGAATCTTCCAGCAGGCCCGGCACCCCAAGTCGTTCGTGGCGCTCGATGGCGCCGACCACCTCCTCACCAGAGCCTCCGACGCCGCCTTCGTGGCCTCGATGGTGTCGGTCTGGGCCGACCGCTACGTCTCCGAGGAAGCCGCCCCGGCACCCGCCCCCGAGAGTGAGGAGGGCGCCGTCGTGGTGGCCGAGAACGGTCACGGACTCTACGGTCAGAACATCGTGTCGGGCCGCCACGTCCTCAACGCCGACGAGCCCGAGCCCGTCGGTCTGGACACCGGCCCCTCGCCGTACGACCTCCTCCTCGCAGGACTCGGCGCGTGCACCTCGATGACCCTTCGCATGTACGCCGACCGCAAGGACCTGCCGCTGGAGAAGGTCACCGTCTCCCTCCGCCACTCCCGCACCCACGCCGAGGACTGCACCGACTGCGAGACGAAGGAGGGCAGGCTCGACCGGATCGAGCGCGTGATCAGCCTCGAGGGCGACCTCGACGAGGACCAGCAGCGCCG
>DATHVS010000255.1:0-4285 GCA_035461195.1 Nocardioidaceae bacterium | reverse complement strand
GCCTCGTTGATCGCCTCGTCGAGGACCGGGCCGCGGCCGATCTGGCGATCGATGACCATCGGCGGGACCTTGCCCTTGCGGAAGCCGGGCACGTTGATCTGCTGGGCGATCTTCTTGTACGCCGCGTCGAGGCTCGGCTTGAGCTCCTCGAAGGGCACCTCGACGGTGAGCTTCGCCCGGGTCGGGCTCAGAGTCTCGACGGCGCTCTT
Source organism: Nocardioidaceae bacterium (assembly GCA_035461195.1). Taxonomy (GTDB): domain Bacteria; phylum Actinomycetota; class Actinomycetes; order Propionibacteriales; family Nocardioidaceae; genus Nocardioides_C. The sequence goes on along the minus strand of DATHVS010000255.1, from coordinate 4,076 downwards.
CACAGGTCTTTCTCCTCAGTTGTTGACAGTGGTTGCCGTGTGGCGAACACGCTCACCGCGGGTGGATCGCTGAGCATGGTCGGGGCGACAGGACTCGAACCTGCGATCTCCTGCTCCCAAAGCAGGCGCGCTAGCCACTACGCTACGCCCCGGTGAACCCACGGGAGTCTAGTGGACGACCCCGCGCCCACCGTAATCGCGGGAGGAAGAGCGGACACCACCGGGACACGTGTGCCGATTGGGATCGGGCCAACCGCCTGTGGCACGATTGACCCGCTGACCGGTTCGGATGGTTCCGACCGGTCCGCCGCACGCGGATGTAGCTCAATGGTAGAGCCCCAGTCTTCCAAACTGGCTACGCGGGTTCGATTCCCGTCATCCGCTCTCGCCGACGCCCCCGGACCTTCCGTTCGGGGGCGTCTCGCGTCTGCGTCGACGTACGCCGAGACCGCCGGTGCGGCGAGGACGAGGTCAGCGACGGTGCAGGAGGAACAACGCCCGGTCGTCGCTCATGGACTCGAGCTCGTCGATGAGCCGGCGGGCGCCGCCCTCGAAACCCGCGCGAAGCATCCGCTCCCCCTGCCCGAGCAGCCGGTCGATGCCGAGCGAGAGATCGCGTTCGGGCGTCTCCACCAGACCATCGGTGTACATCAGCAGGGCGTCGCCACGGTTGAGGGTGCCGGTGCTCACCGTGAAGGTCGCGTCGGCCATCAGCCCGAGCACCGGGCCTTCTGCCTGGTGGATCGCCCATCGGCCCGACCCGGCGAGCAGCTGGACCGCAGGAGGATGGCCCGCCGACCGGAGCTCGAACCGGCCGGACTCGAACTCGAGGGAGAGGTGCACCGCGGTCGCGAAGCCCTCGCTCCAGTCCTGGCGCAGGAGGTAGTCGTTGGCGGCCGAGAGGAACTGCTCGGGCGGCAGCGCGCCGATCAGTCCCCCGAAAGAGCCCGACAGGAGCAGCGAGCGTGTGCCCGCCTGCTCCCCCTTGCCCGACACGTCGACGACCGCGACCTCGAGGGCCCGCCGGTCCGGGGAGGTGCTGGCCACGATGAAGTCCCCGGCGAACGACGACCCTCCCGCTGAGCGCATGACCGCCTCGGCGTACCACTCCCCCGGCAGCACCGGCATCTGGCTCTGCCGGGCGATCCGCTCACGCAGGTCGACGAGCATCGACTCACCACGAGAACCGGCCACCCCGAGACGGCTACGTCGGAAGGAGGAGATGAGGATGATCAGGCCGACCACGAAGGTCACCACGATCCCCATCACGCGGCGGCCGTCGAAGAGCGGGTCCGCGGCGGCGAGGCCGATCACCAGGACACCCAGGCTGAAGACCACCAGCCACGGCAGGGTGCGTGGGCCGAGGAGCTGGTTGCCCAGAACCATGGGGATCACCAGCGTGGTCACGGGAACGGTCAGCTCACCGATGACGACGCCGGCCCCGAGCGCGAGGGCCAGCAGGCCGAGCAGCAGGACCCACGACGTCTCGGAGTAGCGCCAGCGTCGCCAGCCGCGCCCCCAACGACGGCTGATCTGACCCGCGGGAACACGGGTCAGCCTGTCGAATTGGGGAGCAGCAGCCACAGCACGACCTTAGTGTCGGGAGCGCCCGGAAGCGCGAACATCGAGATGACGCAGGCAAAGGATCACAGTTTTGCGCCCCGAGCGCGAGACCTGAAGGTCGGTTGGCATCTCGGGCACCAGAACGAGTTGCGGGCCGCGAGCACCTGCCTGCGCACTCGGGCGCCGCACACGTGGCAGGACTGGTCGTGACGGCGGTACACGTAGACCTCCCCACCGTGGTCGTCGCGACGTGGCTCGCGCCCCATGGCCTCCGGGGTGTGCTCGGGGCGCACCGTGTCGATCCGGCCGGTGCGGACCCCCTCGGCCATGAGCGCCACGAGATCGGCCCAGAGCGCGTCGAACTGCCGCCGCCGAAGCGTGTTGCCCGGCCGCAACGGGTGGATGCGGTGCCGGAAGAGCACCTCGGCGCGATAGACGTTCCCCACGCCCGCCACGACGCTCTGGTCCATGAGCAGCGTCCCGACCGGTGCGCGACTGCGGCTGAGCCGAGCCCAGGCGGCCTCCGGGTCGGCGTCCGGCCGCAGCGGGTCGGGGCCGAGACGCGCGACCACCGCAACGCGCTGGTCCTCCGTGATCAGCTCGCACGCGGTCGCTCCGCGCAGATCGGCGTACGCCGGACGCTCCTCCTCGAGCAGACCCCGGGCAGGACCCGGCCCATCGACGTGGGGCGGCGTGACCAGGCGCATCCGGACCTGGCCGATCGGCGCCGGCGGCGGGCCGTCGTACACCTCGAGCTTGCCGTAGAGACCGAGGTGGACGTGGACGAACCGCTCCCCCTCGAACGCCACGAAGAGGTGCTTGCCCCAGGCCTCGGCCTCCTCGACGAGGGCACCGTCGAGGACGGCGGCAGACTCGGCGAAACGCCCCTGCGGGCTCGTCACCTGGACCCTTCTCCCGGCGAACCGCTCGCGCAGGGCACCGGCGAGCCGGTGGAGGGTGTGTCCCTCAGGCATCGGGGTCCGCGGTCAGGACTGGTGCCCGAGGGCGGACTCAGGGAGCGGCGGGAGGTTCCCGGTCTTCTCGTAGTAAGTGATCTGGCCGAGCCGGCGGTCGTGCCGGTCGCCGTTGCTGTAGGGGGTGTGGAGGAAGACGTCGATGAACCGGGTCAGCTCCTCGAGGGTGTGCATCCGCCCGCCGACGGAGATGACGTTGGCGTCGTTGTGGTCGCGGGCGAGCACGGCCGTCTCCTCGCTCCACACAAGCGCGGCGCGGATGCCCTTGACCTTGTTGGCCGCGATCTGCTCACCGTTGCCCGAACCACCGATCACGATCCCGAAGCTGCCCGCCTCGTCTGCCACGGCCTCGGCTGCGCGCAGACAGAACGGCGGGTAGTCGTCGACGGCGTCGTAGACGAAGGGGCCGTGGTCCACGGCCTCGTGCCCCTTCTTGGCCAGCCAGTCCAGAAGGTGCTCCTTGAGCTCGAGGCCGGCGTGGTCGGATCCGAGGTGAACGCGCATGCCGGGAATTGTGTCAGAGGGTCTCGCGCAGGAACGCAGCGATCTCGGCGAGCGACTCCTTCGCCGCGTCGAACTGGGTCGGGTTGCGCCAGAAGCCGTGGATCATCCCGGGGTACGTCGACAGCGTGACGTCCACCCCCGCGGCCTCCAGACGACGGACGAGCTCGAGGTTCTCGTCGACGAGGGGGTCGTGCTCGGCGGCCACGACGAGGGTCGGCGGGAGTGTGTCGAGTGCCTCGGACTCCAGCGGTGCGAGGTCGTGGTGGTCGAGGTCCTCACGCGCCCCGACGTACTGCTGCCAGTACCACGCGGCCTCCTCCGCCCCGAGCCCCCCGGCCTCACGGCGGTAGGACTCGAACCGCTGCCGCGGGTCGAGGAACGGGTAGACGAGCACCGTCGCCGCGAAGAGGTTGGGGTTGCGCAGCGCGGCCACCAGCGCGAGGTTGCCGCCGGCGCTGTCGCCGAGCGCGACCAGTCGCGAGATGTCGATGCCCATGGTGGGTCCGTTGACGACCAGCCACGCCACGGCCGTGTCCACGTCGTCGGGGGCGGCCGGGAACCTGTGCTCGGGCGGTCGCCGGTAGTCCACCGCGAACACCGCCAGACCCGTGCGGTTGGCCGTCCGGCGCGCCTGGGCGTCGTGGGTGTCGAGGTCACCGAAGACGAATCCTCCACCGTGGAGGAAGACGATCGCCCCGCCCGCACCGGGGTCGGGGCTCGTCGGGTCCGCCGGGAGGTACAGCCGGCACGGCACGCCGTCCGAGTCGATGTCGACGACGTGGCCGACCTGCTCACGCGGCTCGGCAGCCGCCTCCTGCCGTGCGAGGCGCCGCTGCTCGTCGACGTCGTAGCCGGGGTCGGTGACCCGCGGTCCCCGCGCCCACTGCGCGAGCGCCGCCTCGGCCTGCGGGTGCAGCACCACCTCAGGCCTCCTCGAGGCGCTTGATCTCCTCCTCCACCACGGAGGCGTCGAGCTTGGTGAAGACTGGCACCGGCTTCGCGATCGGCGTGCCGGGCACGATCGGCCGGCGCTCC
>DATHVS010000254.1:0-14148 GCA_035461195.1 Nocardioidaceae bacterium | reverse complement strand
CTACCTGACGATCCAGAGAACCCCAGGAGCGCGTGTGTCCGGCACCCCCGAGATCAAGCCACTGCAGAAGGTCCTGATCGCCAACCGTGGCGAGATCGCGGTCCGTGTGATCCGCGCCTGCAAGGACGCCGGGATCGGCAGCGTCGCGGTGTACGCCGAGCCGGACCGGGACGCGCTGCACGTGCGCGTCGCCGACGAGGCCTACAGCCTCGGCGGTGCGTCTCCGGCGGACTCCTACCTGTCGATCGAGAAGATCATCGACGTCGCCGAGAAGTCCGGCGCCGACTCGGTGCACCCCGGCTACGGCTTCCTCGCCGAGAACTCCGCCTTCGCCCAGGCGGTGATCGACGCCGGTCTGGTGTGGATCGGTCCCCCGCCTGCCGCGATCGACGCGCTCGGCGACAAGGTCCAGGCCCGCCACATCGCCGAGAAGGTCGGCGCCCCGCTGGCCCCTGGCACCAAGGACCCGCTCGCAGACGCCGACGAGGCGGTGAAGTTCGCCGAGGAGAACGGCCTGCCGATCGCGATCAAGGCTGCCTTCGGCGGCGGGGGCCGCGGCCTGAAGGTCGCCCGCGAGCTGAAGGACGTCCCCGACGCCTTCGACTCCGCCGTCAGGGAGGCGGTCACGGCCTTCGGCCGCGGCGAGTGCTTCGTGGAGAAGTTCCTCGACCGCCCGCGACACGTCGAGACCCAGTGCCTTGCCGACTCGCACGGCAACGTCGTGGTGGTCTCCACGCGCGACTGCTCGCTGCAGCGCCGTCACCAGAAGCTCGTCGAGGAGGCCCCGGCGCCGTTCCTCTCCGAGGAGCAGGTGGCAAAGCTCTACGAGTCGTCCAAGGCGATCCTCAAGGAGGCAGGCTACGTCGGGGCGGGCACCTGCGAGTTCCTCGTCGCCGCCGATGGCACCATCTCCTTCCTCGAGGTCAACACCCGGCTGCAGGTCGAGCACTGCGTCTCCGAGGAGGTCACCGGCATCGACCTCGTCCGTGAGATGTTCCGCATCGCCGCGGGCGAGGAGCTCGGTTACGGCGACCCAGAGGTGCGCGGCCACTCGATCGAGTTCCGCATCAACGCCGAGGACGGCGGCCGCAACTTCATGCCGGCCCCAGGCACGCTGACCCGCTGGCACGCTCCGGCCGGCCCGGGAGTACGTCTCGACGGCGGCTACGACCAGGGCGAGACCGTCCCGGGCTCGTTCGACTCGCTGGTCGCCAAGCTCATCGTCACCGGTCGCGACCGCGCGCAGGCGCTGGAGCGGTCCCGCCGGGCGCTGTCGGAGTTCGTGGTGGAGGGCATGCCGACTGTCATCCCCTTCCACCAGGCGGTCGTCTCCGACCCGGCCTACGTCGGGGCCTCCAACCCGTCCGGAACGGGCTCCTTCGACGTCTACACGACCTGGATCGAGACCGACTTCGACAACCGGATCGAACCCTGGTCCGGCGACGGCGCCGAGGGACCGGAGGCCGAGGAGCGCCAGAGCGTCACCGTCGAGGTCGGCGGCCGCCGCATCGACGTCGTCCTCCCCGCCGGGTTCGCCGCTGCTGCCGGAGCAGGTGCCGCCGCGGGTGCGAAGAAGCCCAAGCGTGAGAAGAAGAAGGCCGGCGCCGCGGTCAGCGGCGCCTCCCTCACCTCCCCGATGCAGGGCACGATCGTCAAGATCGGCGTCGAGGAGGGCCAGGAGGTCTCCGAGGGCGACGTGATCGTGGTCCTGGAGGCGATGAAGATGGAGCAGCCGCTCAAGGCCCACAAGGGCGGGACCGTCACCGGCCTCAACGCCGAGGTGGGCGCCTCGGTCACCAGCGGCGCGGTCATCTGCGAGCTCAAGGACTGAACCCGTCGTGGCGATGTTCAACAAGGTCCTGGTCGCCAACCGCGGTGAGATCGCGATCCGCGCCTTCCGGGCCGCCTACGAGCTCGGCGCCCAGACGGTGGCGGTCTTCCCCCACGAGGACCGCGGGTCCGAGCACCGGCTCAAGGCCGACGAGGCCTACGAGATCGGGGAGCTCGGCCACCCGGTGCGGGCCTACCTCGACCCCGATGCCATCGTCGCGACGGCGGTCAGTGCAGGCGCGGACGCGGTCTACCCGGGCTACGGCTTCCTGTCGGAGAACCCCCATCTGGCCGAGGCCTGCGCGAACGCCGGGATCACGTTCATCGGGCCCACCGCCGAGGTGCTCACGCTGACGGGCAACAAGGCCCGCGCGATCGCTGCGGCGAAGAACGCAGGTGTGCCGACACTCGCGTCGGTGGAGCCCGGCACCGATGTCGACGCGCTCGTCGATGCCACCGACGGTATCCCCTACCCGCTGTTCGTGAAGGCGGTCGCCGGCGGCGGGGGTCGAGGCATGCGACGGGTCGACGAGCCCGCGAAGCTGCGCGAGGCCATCGAGGTCTGCATGCGCGAGGCTGAGAGCGCCTTCGGCGACCCGACCGTGTTCGTCGAGCAGGCCGTGGTCGACCCGCGCCACATCGAGGTGCAGATCCTCGCCGACGGGGAGGGCAACGTCATCCACCTCTTCGAGCGCGACTGCTCCGTTCAGCGCCGCCACCAGAAGGTCGTCGAGATCGCCCCGGCCCCCGACCTCGACCCGGACCTGCGCGAGCGGATCTGCGCCGACGCGGTGCGCTTCGCGAAGGAGATCGGGTACCGCAACGCCGGGACGGTGGAGTTCCTGCTGGCCCCGGACCGCAGTTATGTCTTCATCGAGATGAACCCCCGCATCCAGGTCGAGCACACCGTGACCGAGGAGGTCACCGACGTCGACCTGGTGCGCTCACAGATGCGGATCGCCGCCGGCGAGACACTCGAGGACCTCGGGCTGCGCCAGGACGAGATCCGCCTGCGCGGCGCGGCGCTCCAGTGCCGGATCACCACCGAGGACCCGGCCAACGGGTTCCGTCCTGACACGGGCAAGATCACGACGTACCGCTCTCCCGGCGGCGCGGGCATCCGACTCGACGGCGGCACGACCTACACCGGCGCCGAGGTCAGCGCGCACTTCGACTCGATGCTCACCAAGCTCACCTGCCGCGGTCGCACGTTCACAGACGCCGTGGAACGGGCCCGCCGTGCGGTCGCGGAGTTCCGGATCCGTGGCGTGGCGACGAACATCCCGTTCCTCCAGGCGGTGCTCGACGACCCCGACTTCAGGGCCGGGCGGCTCTCGACGTCGTTCATCGAGGACCATCCGCACCTCCTCACGGCGCGCTCCTCGGCCGACCGCGGTACGAAGCTGATGACCTACCTCGCCGACGTCTCGGTCAACCTGCCGCACGGCAAGGCACCGGTGAGCGTGGACCCGGCGAGCAAGCTGCCGAAGATCGCGCTCGACGTCCCCGCTCCCGACGGCACCAGGCAACAACTGCTCTCGCTCGGACCGGAGGGCTTCGCGCGTGCGCTGCGCGAGCAGGAGGCTGTCGCGGTCACCGACACGACCTTCCGGGACGCCCACCAGTCGCTCCTCGCGACACGGGTGCGCACCCGCGACATGGTGGCCGTCGCAGGGCATGTGGCTCGGATGACCCCGAACCTGTGGAGCCTCGAGGCGTGGGGCGGTGCGACGTACGACGTAGCCCTGCGGTTCCTGTCCGAGGACCCTTGGGAGCGGCTGGCCGCGCTGCGGCAGGCGGTGCCGAACATCTGCCTGCAGATGCTGCTGCGCGGGCGCAACACGGTCGGCTACACGCCCTACCCGACCGACGTCACGAACGCTTTCGTGCAGGAGGCCGCGGCGACCGGCATCGACGTCTTCCGGATCTTCGATGCACTCAACGACGTCGAGCAGATGCGGCCCGCGATCGAGGCGGTCCGTGAGACCGGTACGACGGTCGCGGAGGTCGCGCTCTGCTACACCGGCGACCTGTCGAGCCCCGGCGAGAAGCTCTACACGCTCGACTACTACCTGCGCCTCGCCGAGCGGATCGTCGAGGCCGGCGCGCACGTCATCGCGATCAAGGACATGGCCGGACTGCTGCGCGCACCGGCTGCACGCACGCTCGTCTCCGCGTTGCGGGACCGCTTCGACCTGCCCGTGCACCTGCACACCCACGACACCCCCGGTGGCCAGCTCGCGACTCTTCTCGCCGCGATCGACGCGGGAGTGGACGCCGTGGACGCCGCCTGCTCGTCGATGGCGGGCACCACGAGCCAGGTGCCGCTGTCGGCCCTGGTCGCCACGACCAACCACTCCGAGCGAGAGACCGGCCTCGACCTCGACGCGGTGTGCGACCTCGAGCCGTACTGGGAGGCCACGCGCCGCGTCTACGCACCGTTCGAGTCGGGTCTGCCCTCACCCACCGGCCGCGTCTACACCCACGAGATCCCCGGCGGCCAGCTGTCGAACCTGCGCCAGCAGGCGATCGCGCTCGGCCTCGGTGAGAAGTTCGAGCAGATCGAGGACATGTACGCCGCGGCGAACGACATCCTCGGCAACATCGTCAAGGTGACGCCCTCCAGCAAGGTCGTCGGCGACCTCGCCCTCCACCTCGTCGCGGTGGGTGCGGACCCGGCGGAGTTCGCCGCGGAGCCGGGGAAGTTCGACGTCCCCGACTCCGTGATCGGCTTCCTCTCCGGGGAGCTCGGCGACCCTCCGGGCGGATGGCCCGAGCCGTTCCGCACCAAGGCGCTCGCCGGCCGCAAGGTCAAGCCCCCGGTCGCCGGCCTGACCGAGGAGGAGCGCGACGGGCTGCGCCAGGACCGGCGCACGACGCTCAACCGGTTGCTGTTCCCCGGCCCCACGCGGGACTTCGAGGAGTCGCGGGAGAAGTACAGCGACCTCTCGGTGCTGCCCACCTCGCTGTACCTCTACGGCATGCAGCCCGGCGGGGAGTACGCCGTCGACATCGAGGAAGGCAAGCGGCTCCTGCTCGGCATCCAGGCGGTCACCGAGCCCGACGAGCGCGGCTTCCGCACCGTGATGTGCACCCTCAACGGCCAGCTGCGCCCGATCAGCGTGCGCGACCGCTCCGTGGCCTCCGAGGTACCCGCGGCGGAGAAGGCCGACACCGCCAAGCCCGGTCACGTACCGGCACCCTTCCAGGGGGCGGTGACCGTCACCGTGGAGGAGGGCGCGAGCGTCGAGGCCGGGGACACGGTGGCCACGATCGAGGCGATGAAGATGGAGGCCTCGATCACCGCACCCGTCGCCGGCACCGTCGAGCGGATCGCGATCAAGGGGCCCCAGCAGGTCGAGGGCGGCGACCTCGTCCTCGTCCTCGCGCCCGGCTAGGACGCCTCGCCGGGGGCCCGGCGACGGTCCTCACCCCTGGACAGAGGTCCGCGCCGCGGCCTTGGTCCGCCCCTACGCCGTACGGACCGGTCGTTCGATCCGGTCGGCGAGCCCTGCCGATGCGGTTGCCAGACGACGGAGGAGCCCCACCGCCGCCCTCTCCGCGCGTGAGGTCGTGCGCGGGCGATCGAGCGGAACGGCGGCCACCACGGGCGCCTGGGGAAGGGCCGACTGCGCCTGCTGCCGCGTCATGCGGACGGCGATCTCGGCTGCGATGGGAAGCATGGCGATCTCCTCTCGAAACTCTTTGCAACACCTGTTATACACTTATCTAGTGTCGCCTGACAACACCTGCTAACCTTTTTGAAGGGTTTGACTGAACCAGCTGGAAGGGGTGACCCATGGCAGTCGTGGCATCACTGGATGCACAGCTCGTGCAGGATTTCGTCAACACCCGCGACCGACGGAGCTTCGTCCCACGAGGCCACCCCCACCGGGACGGCACCCGGGACGACCTGCGCTCACCCGAGAGCCTCTGTGCCTGGCTCGAAGACCACGGACTCCTGCCCGGCCGCACCCGGGTCAGCCCCTCCGACCACGCCCGCGCCCTCGACCTCCGCACCGCCCTCCGTGCCGCGCTGGGTGCAGCCGCCCCGGAGCAGGCGGGCGGCGCCACGGCCTTCACGACATCGCTCCAGGTCGAGATCGACCCACGTGAGGGTCCCTCGCTGAGCTCCCCCGGCCGCGGCGTCGACCATGCTGTTGCGGAGATCTGCGCCGCCGCGCTTCGCGCGAAGCTCACCGGCGAGTGGTGGCGTCTACGAGCCTGCGCCGCCGACGACTGCCAGTGGGTCTTCTTCGACGAGTCCAAGCCCGGACGCGGCCGCTACTGCTCGCCGGAGATGTGCGGGAACCGGGTCAAGACCCGGGCCTACCGACAGCGCCGCACCGCGGAGTCCGCCCGGTAGGCGTCCCCGATCGCCCCGCCGGAGCACTCAGTCAGCCGTGGGTGACCTTCGTGACGCCGGTCCTGCGGTTCCAGGTGATGAAACCGTGCTCGTAGTCGACCCGCTGCCCGCCCGGTACCCCGTAGGTGGAGGTCTTCGGCCAGCCGAGCCCCGACTTGAGGCCGCCCTCAGCCAGGAAACGCTTGTCGATCGCGCCGGTCACGACCACGGGGGCGTCGGGCCGCTTGAAGTAGACCGAGCCGTTCTGGAACCTCGCCAGCCGGTGGACGCCGCGCTTCTGCACCGCCGTCCTCGGGAAGCCGAGGTTCGAGCGAGGGCCGCCGTGTTTGCGGTAGGCGGTGAGGACCCGGCCGTAGAGCTCCCTGGCGCCGGTCTGGCGCGAGTAGAAGATCCGGCCACGCTCGAAGCGCTGGGCGACGCCGGACGCCACGGGGTACTCACGGGCGCGGACGTCACCGACGGGCGAGCGCACGCCGCCGATCCGCGCCCAGCGGGCGATGATGGGGGTCGGCTCGATCGTGAACCACCTGGAGCGCAGCCCCAAGGCCCAGCGGAAGTCGTCACCGGTGATGGTCCGCGTGCCGGCGGTCCCGTCGAGGACCAGTGTGTTCACCCGTCCCTGCCAGTCGCCGTTCCCGTCGCGGCTGGTCACCCGGATCCGGCGCAGGGTGCCGATCGTGGGGTAGCGCCGCTCGAGCGTGGCGACGTTCACCGCCGTGCTCCAGGTGTGGACGCTGTTGCCGCTCCACCCGTCGTAGGGATCGGGCTGCGCGACGAGGTACGGCGCGCTGCCGGCTGCCGTCCACCCGCCGCTGCTGGCCGAGAACTGCGTGAACGCCGGCCTGCCGCCATGGGTGAGGATCTCCCGCGACGTCGCACGCACAGCGGCGTTGCTGCGCGGGTCCTCCCCGCGAGTGCCGTTGTAGACCTGGCAGGCCGTGGTGTCGCAGATCTGGTAGTGACGGCGCAGGTTCTGGCTGCGCGACCAGGTGGCGTAGGTGCGCGCGGCCACCGACTGGGCCTTGACCGCCTCCGGGTGCCAGGAGACGGGCATCTCGTAGGGCACGACTCCCATGACGTACTGGTCCATGCTCACGACGTTGACCGTGTCGCGCGCCGAGGAGCCGTTCGAAGGTGAAGCGGCCCGAAGAATCCCGCGGTAGGTCCGTTGACCCGAAGGCGTCCAAAGCGTGAGGCGGCCTTTTGCGAAGAATTCCGCGTCACCGGCGATCTGCTTCGCCCAGGCGGCCTTGTAGGGCCTCCACCGGTCGGAGTAGAGCTGCACGACCGTTCGCCCGTCACGGACGTGCAGACGCCACCGCGAGACGTGGTCGCGAACCGGGAGCTCGTGGACGGTCTTGGCTCTGAGGTCACGGACCGAGAGCCCCGGGGCCGGGCTCACCACGACGTCGTCGGTGGTGTCGGCGCTGATGAGCACGCGCACCTTGCCCTTCATCTTCTTCCAGCCGGTACCCGGGTAGTAGAAGTCCGCGATCTCCTTGTAGGTAAGGCCTTGCAGAGCAGCGCCCTGAGCGCCGTGCTGGGACATCCCGTGTCCGTGGCCGTAACCGTGCCCGGTCACCGTCACCAACTTGTCGGCCGGGATCCAGTAGGACTGGTCGGTCGAGACAGCCACCGCGGGAGCGCCGGCGAGCACACCGCCGAGAGTTCCCGCGAGCATCGCCGTCGTCACCGTGCCGATGGCCCCAAGTCTGAGCACACCCATTGCGCAGCCCTCCCAAGCCGACCGACCACCGAGTGAACGAAGTGAACCCTGTTGCGCGTGTGATCAGCAAATTCTGAACACATTCTTTGCATTTGCGTCCCGTGAACGACGAAATTGACATCAATTACGAATGCGTAATTACCTCCGTGTGATCCGTATGTCTTTCTGTGACCGCCGCAAGGGCATTTTCCGGTGACCGGGCTATTCTCGAGGGATGGAACTGCTCCTTGTGCTCCTCGTCGTCGCCGGCGTCCTCGCCCTCGTGGTCTCGGGGAACCGCAAGCAGCAGCGGGCCGAGCTCGAGCAGAGGAGCGCAGCCCTGGCAGCGGTCGTGAAGGTCGCCGACGAGGACGTGACCCGCTTCGGCGAGGAGCTTCAGCGCCTCGACGTCGAGATGCTCGTGACACCGCTCGACGAGGCCATGCGACAGGACTACCAGCGCGCCCTCGACTCCTACGAGGCCGCGAAGGAGACGCTGCGTCAGGTCACCGAGCCCGACCACGTCAAGCACGTGACCGAGGCTCTCGAGGACGGCCGGTATGCCATGGCGTGCGTCCTTGCCCGCCGTGACGGCAGGCCGCTGCCGGTCCGCCGCCCGCCGTGCTTCTTCAACCCCGCGCACGGCCCCTCCACGACCGACATCGACTGGGCGCCTCCGGCCGGGATTCCCCGCCAGGTTCCCGTGTGCGCAGCGGACGCGGACCGGGTGACCCAGGGCGCCGAGCCCGACATCCGCACGGTGCAGGAGGGCTACAGCCGGGTCCCCTACTGGCAGGCAGGTCCGGCGTACTCACCGTGGGCGACCGGCTACTTCGGCGCCTACGCCGCCTCGAACCTCCTGCCGACCTTTCTCCTCCTGACCCTGCTCTCCCCCACCTGGGACGGGGGTGCGGTCGCCGGTGCCGACACCGACTTCGGCGCGGGGGAGGCTGCCGGCGGCGGCGAGGGCTGGTCTGACGCCGGTGGCGACTACGGCGGGGACGCGGGCGGCTACGGCGGAGACGCCGGTGGCGACATGGGCGGCGACTGGGGCGGCTTCGGGGACTTCGGCGGGTTCTGACCCGCCCCCGGGCCCGCTCAGGACGGGGAGCGGTGCAGGCGCCGGGCCGCCTCGGCGATCGAGCCACTCATCGACGGGTACACCGTGAACGCCTGGGCGAGCTGGTCCGCGGTGAGGTTCTCCGACACCGCGATGGACACGGGGTGGATGAGCTCGCTGGCACGCGGTCCGACCACCACTCCCCCCACGACGATGCCGGTGCCGGGACGGCAGAACAGCTTCACGAAGCCGTCACGGACGCCCTGCATCTTGGCGCGGGCGTTGCCCGACAGGTTCAGCATCACGGTCTCGACCTGGATCTCACCGGCGTCGACGGCGGTCTGGGACCAGCCGACCGTGGCGATCTCGGGGGCGGTGAAGACGTTGGCGCAGACCGTCCTGAGGTCGAGCGGGGCGACGGCGTCACCGAGGAAGTGCCACATCGCGATCCGGCCCTGCATCGCCGCGACGGAGGCGAGCATGAACACCCCGGTGCAGTCGCCTGCGGAGTAGACGCCCCGGGCCGACGTACGCGACACCCTGTCGACGTTGACGAAGCCGCCGTCCTCGAGGTTGACGCCGGCCTCCTCGAGGCCGATGCCGGAGGTGTTGGGCACCGAGCCCAGGGCGAGCAGGCAGTGGGTGCCCTCGACGGTGCGGCCGTCGGTCAGGGTGACGGTGACGCTGTCACCGTCGCGGGTCACCGACTCCATGCGGGACTGCGAGAGCACCGTCATGCCGCGACGGGCGAAGACCTGCTCGAGCACCTCGGCGGCATCGCGGTCCTCACCGGGAAGGACGTGCTCGCGGCTGGAGACCAGGACGACGTCGATGCCGAGGGCGTTGTAGGCGCCGGCGAACTCGGCACCGGTGACACCGGACCCGACGACGACGAGCCGCTGGGGGACCTCCTGGAGGTCATAGACCTGGTCCCAGCTGAGGATCCGCTCCCCGTCGGGCTGGGCGGTCTGAAGAGTCCGGGGGCTGGCGCCGGTGGAGACGAGGACGGCGTCGGCCTCGACGGTCTCGGTGCCGCCTTCGTTGAGGTCGACGACGACGCGATGTGCCCCGTCGAGACGGCCCTTGCCCGCGACGATACGGACGTTCTCCCGGGTGAGCCTCCGCTCGATGTCACGGGACTGGGCCAGCGCCAGGTCCTTGACCCGCTCGTTGACGCGGAGCAGGTCGACCGAGACGCCGGCGGCGGGGTCCCCGAGATTGATCCCGAGCTCGGCGGCCTCCTCCATGTCGGCCATCAGCTCGGCGGTCGCGATCAGGGTCTTGCTCGGGACGCAGTCGGTGAGGACCGCGGATCCACCGATCCCGTCGGAGTCGACGACGGTGACCTCCGCTCCGAGCTGCGCCGCCACCAGCGCAGCCTCGTAGCCACCAGGTCCTCCTCCGACGATCACTACCCGATTCACGGCGCCCATTGTTCCATCCCGCGATACCCTCCTGTGTCGTGCCTCTCTATGCCGCCTACGGGTCGAACCTGGACCCCTCCCGCATGAGTGAGCGCTGCCCTCACTCCCCCCTGCGAAGCACGGGATGGCTGACCGGGTGGCGGCTCACCTTCGGTGGCGAGGAGCACGGCTGGGACGGTGCGCTCCCGACGATCGTGCAGGACCCCTTCGAGCAGGTCTTCGTCGCGTTGTACGACGTCACCGACGAGGACATGGCCCTGCTCGACGAGCTCGAGAGCGCCGACTCGGGCCTGTACCGCAAGACCCGGGTGCGCGTCGCGACGATGGCCGGGAGCCACGTGGCGTGGGCCTACGTCCTCGACGCCTACGAAGGCGGCCTTCCCTCGGCGGGCACGCTCGGCATCCTCGCCGACGCAGCCGAGGCTGCCGACGCTCCCGAGGACTACGTCACCGCGTTGCGGGCCCGTCCCTGCCGTTCGGTGGGCCTGTGAGGAGTACGCCGGGGGCGGTCAGCGTTACGCTGCGGCGGTGACCACGACCAGCACCTCCCCCGCACCCATGGACCTCGCCGCCGAGGCGGCCGGCCGTCTCCGCGAGCTGACCGGCGTCGACCGGCACGACATCGCCCTGGTGATGGGCTCGGGCTGGCTGCCCGCTGTCGACGCGCTCGGTGAGGCGACCGCCGAGGTCAGCACCACCGACCTGCCGGGCTTCGCGCCGCCGGCCGTCGAGGGCCACGCGGGGAAGATCCGCTCGGTCCGGGCCGGGGGCAAGAACCTGCTCGTCTTCCTCGGCCGCACCCACTTCTACGAGGGTCTCGGGGTCCGTGCCGTGGTCCACGGGGTGCGCATGGCGGCAGCTGCGGGCTGCAGGGTCGCTGTCCTCACCAACGGCTGCGGCGGACTCGACGAGGCCTGGCAGCCCGGCACGCCGGTGCTCATCCGCGACCACATCAACCTGACGGCGACCTCACCGATCGAGGGGGCGCGCTTCGTCGACCTCACCGATCTGTACAGCTCCCGCCTCCGCGCACTCTGCCGCGAGGTGGACCCCGGCCTCGACGAGGGGGTCTACGTGCAGTTCCCGGGCCCCCACTACGAGACACCCGCCGAGATCGGCATGGTGCGTGCCATCGGCGGTGACCTCGTGGGCATGTCGACGACCCTGGAGGCCATCGCCGCACGTGAGGCCGGCATGGAGGTGCTCGGCATCTCGCTGGTGACCAACCTCGCCGCGGGCATCACCGGGGAACCCCTCAACCACGAGGAGGTCCTCGAGGCGGGGAAGGCTGCAGCGTCGCGGATGGGTGAGCTTCTCGGCGCGATCGTCCCGAAGATCTGATGCGGGTCCTCGTCACCGGCGCCGCGGGCAGCATCGGCACGGTCGTCTGCACGGGGCTGCTCGAACGCGGCTGGGACGTCGCCGGGCTCGACCGCGCCCCACAGCCCGGAGGTTTCCCTGGTCCGTGGTTCACCGCCGACTGCGCCGACCCCGACGCGGTGTCCGCGGTGTTCGACCGGCTGGAGGAGACCGGCCGCGTCGACGGCGTGGTCCACCTCGCGAGCATCCCTGACGAGGCGCCCCTGCCGGTGATCCTGGAGTCACACGTGGTCACGACGGCGGCTCTCCTCGACGCGATGGTCGAGCACGGGGTGAGCCGGATCGTCTACGCCAGCAGCAACCATGCCGTGGGTCGGACTCCGCGCGAGGACCTTCTCGGCGCCGAGGCACATCCTCGCCCGGACACGTTCTACGGGGTCGGCAAGGTCGCGGCCGAGGCGCTGCTCCGCCTCTACGCCGACCGTTACTCCGTCGACGCCTTCGCGGCGCGCATCGGCAGCTTCCTGCCGCAGCCGGAGACCCGTCGTCACCTGTCGACCTGGCTGTCCCACGACGACGCCGTGCGCATGGTGGAGGCGTGCCTCACCTCGCCGGTCACCGGCTTCGCGCTGCTCTACGGCATCTCGGCGAACACGCGGGCCTGGTGGGACCTCGCACCGGGGCGCGCTCTCGGCTACGAGCCGCGGGACGACGCCGAGGCGTTCGCCGCCGCGATCGAGGCGACCCCGGAGAGCGAAGCCGACCGGGTCGAGGCCGCCCACGTCGGCGGTCCCTTCGTCACCGAGGCCTACTACCGGCCCGCCCTCGAGCGAGCCTGAGCAGCCCGCGCCTGCCGCCGCGCATCATCCAGGTGTGGTTGGCCTCGAGGGCCGGGCGGGCGACGGATGACGCCGCGGTCATGAGCCGGCCGGCCGTGAGGACCTCCTGCTCGTAGCGCAGCCTGGTCAGGTCACCCTCCGCGGTGAGGCTCCACCTCGACCAGCCGTCGAGATGCCCGCCGATCCGCGCCTCGAGGACACCGGCCCCCGGGTCCTCGATCGCACGGGTCAGGACGAGGTCGAGCGAGTAGGGCAGCAGTGACCGCGCCACGACGTGAGCGGTGTCGTCGTCGACACGGGCGACGGCCCTGACCTGCGGCCACCAGGTGGGGTAGCCGCCGACGTCGGCGAGCACGTCGAAGACCTGCCCCCGCTCCAGCGGCAGGCTCCAGGCGTGCTCGAAGCGGTACCTCACGCTCACGGCAGCTCCTCCTCGGGCAGGTCGAGCCGTTCGACCATGCGTTCCATCGCCAGCACCGCCGCGCGGCGTACCTGGAGGTCGGTGTCCGCGAGCGCCGACCTGACCTCGGGGACGTGCTCGGTGTCTCCGACCAGGCCCAGCGTCCGCACCGCTGCGGCCCGCACGCGTGCAAGCCGGTGACCTGCCAGCAGGACCGCACCCCCGGCCGCCTCCGCCACCTCGCGGGCCGCCGCGACCTTGAGGCACATCTCGGCCGGCCGCCAGTGGGGGTCGGCCAGCCCGTCAACGACCGCCGGAGCAGCGGTGTCGGACCAGGCGTAGAGCAGGCCGCGAGCACCCCAGGTGCGCCACCAGTAGTCCCGCCAGCCCTTGGCGCGGAGCTCCTCGACGGTCGCGTCGTGCGCACTGAGACCCCGTGCGATCTCGGAGTGGTCCTCCGGCGGCGCCCCGGCCAGGAGCGCCACGCACGTCTCCACCACGACGCCTTCGCCGTGCCGGTCGCACAGCTTCTCGACCGACGCCCGGACCGAGGCGTCGGGTCGCAGCGGGGTCGGCGGGCTCACCCGGGCAACGCTAGTAGCCTTCGGGCCATGACCGCTTCGACCCCCACCGGACCCGGCCACGACCTTCTCGACCGCGCCCGTGCCTGGGCGTCCGAGGACCCCGACGCGCAGACCCGGTCCGAGCTGGAGGCGCTCCTCGCCCGGGTCGAGGAGGACCCGGCCGGACCGGAGGCCGCCGACCTCGCCGACCGGTTCCGCGGCACGCTGGAGTTCGGTACGGCGGGCCTGCGGGGGTCGCTGGGAGCGGGACCGAACCGGATGAACCGGGTGGTGGTCGTCCGCGCGGCGGCCGGCCTGGCGGCATACCTCCGCGACCACGGTGCCGTGAACGGTGACACGGTCGTGGTCGGCTTCGACGCTCGCTACAACTCCGACGTCTTCGCGCGGGACACCGCCGAGGTGATGGAGGGCGCGGGACTGCACGCCCTGGTTCTCCCTCGGCCGCTGCCGACCCCGGTCCTGGCCTTCGCGATCCGCGAGCTCGGCTGCGTCGCCGGGGTGATGGTCACCGCGTCGCACAACCCGCCGCAGGACAACGGCTACAAGGTCTACCTCGGTGACGGCAGCCAGATCGTGCCACCGGCCGACGCGGAGATCTCCGCACGCATCGACAAGGTGGG
>DATHVS010000253.1:0-6475 GCA_035461195.1 Nocardioidaceae bacterium | reverse complement strand
ACCAGGATCGCCAGCGGCTTGCTGATCGCCCACTCCGCGTTCACCGCGAGCGTCTCGTTCTTCGTGATGTTGTACACGATGTCGCACGCGTTGCCCTCGATGCCCGTGCAGACTTCGGCGTTCTCCATCAAGTCCATGTTTCGCAGGCTACGAGATGGGAGGCAGAGGGCCAACGTGAGGTTCGGTACCCTTGACTGCGTGATGTCTGACCTCAACGCCAGCGTCCTGCGACGCTCTCTCCGCGCCCTCGCCCTTACCCCGGCTGCCCTGCTTCCGCTGGTCGCCGCACCGGCCCTCGCGGTTCCGCCGGAGGCCTGGCCGGACGCCGACGCGGTCGGTGTGTTCGACTGGCTCCTCGTCCTCCTGATCATTCCGGTCGGGCTCGTCGTGGTGATCTGGATCCTGTCCTACGTGCCGCTGATGGTGCGCGGTGAGAAGTACACCCCGGGCCGTGCGTGGCGCAACGAGAACGAGTGGTTCGGCGGGCCCAAGGACGGTCTGGAGGCCGCCGACCGCACCGAGCCCGCGGCCGCCGAGAGCGCCGAGGCCGAACGAGGTGGTGCAAGTGCCCGCTGGTGACGCGTTCACCGCACGCGAGCGTTACGACATCGACAAGGCCATCCGTGACGCGGAGACCGTCTCTCGCTACGAGTTCTCCGTCTTCGTCGGCTCCGCGGAGGAGGAGACCCGTCCCTTCGCGGAGCGGCTGCACGCCACCCTGACCGCACCTGAGCGCTCGGTGCTCGTCATGGTCGACCCGGCCGCCCGCCTCCTCGAGATCGTGACCGGCGCAGAGGTCCGCCGTGACCTCGACGACCACTCGGTCCACCTCGCCGCCATGACGATGCAGAGCGCCTTCGCGGCCGGCGACCTCGTCGGAGGCATCACCCAGGGCGTGATGATGCTCGCCGAGCACGCGCGCACACCGCAGATGAGGCACGCCGAGCGCGGGTAGCACCGCGACGCCGTCGTCGACGGCCACAGAAAGGGCCGCCACCCCGTGGGGATGGCGGCCCTTCGTCGTGTCTCGCGGCCGGACGCAGGAGGCTCAGCCGGCGTCCTTGGCCTGCGCGGCGAGCGCACGGACGATGTCTGCGCGACCCTCCCGCACGTACCGCTTCGCGGCCGGGTTCGCGCCGGAGGACTCCAGCCACGCGTCGACCGCGTCGAGGGTCTCGGAGCTGATGAGCGTCCGCGGGAACATCCACTCCAGCACCGTCGAGGCCCGCTGCGTGCCCTTCTCCTCCCAGATCGTCGACGCGATCTCGAGGTAGCGCGCCAGGTAGGGACGCAGCACCTCGTCCTGGCCGTGCACGTTGAACGCCAGCGCGATCTGACGCTGCGTCTCGTTCGGCACGTCGTCGCGGATCACGGCGTCGTTCCAGGCCTGCTCCTTGGCTGCTGCCGTGGGCCGCATCGCCAGGGCCGCCGCCGCTCGCTCCTGGCCGGAGATGGTGTTGTCGCGCGCGAGCTCCTCCGCGATCCGGTCCTGGTCGGCGCGGCCGCGGGCGGCCAGGCTCTTCAGCAACGTCCAGCGCAGGTCGGTGTCGACCGCGAGCCCGTCGTAGGAGACGCTCCCGTCCAGCAGTCCGGCGAGCCGGTCGAGCGCCTCGTCGCTTCGCGCGGCAGCGGCGTAGGCGCGGACGAACGCGAGCTGGTGGTCGCTGCCCGGCCCTGCCTGCTCCAGGAGACCCAGCAGTCCCTGTTCCCAGGAGGCCGCGAGCTGCCCACGGCGGGCCGGGTCGGAGTAGCCGTCCACGGCCAGCTGCGCCGACAGCGGTAGCCGGCTCACCGCCATCAGGTCGGTCTCGGTGCCGATGCCGCGCAGCACCAGCGTCACGAAGTCGGTGGCGGACATCTCCGCGTCCCGGGTCATGTCCCACGCAGCGCCCCAGCACAGGGCCCGCGCGAGCGAGTCGTCCAAGGTGGCGATGCCGTCCACCAGGGTGGCGAGCGAGCGCTCGTCGAGGCGGATCTTGGCGTAGGTCAGGTCGCCGTCGTTCAGCAGCACCAGGTCCGGCTGCGCCTCACCGACCAGCTCCGCGATCTCGGTGCGCTCACCCACGACGTCGGTCTCGATCGACGTACGCCGGACGAGACGGCCGTCTCGGCGGTCGTAGAGGCCGACGCCGATGCGGTGGCGGCGCAGCGTCGGGAAGTCCGGATGAGCCGACTGCCTGACGGCGAAGGAGGTGAACCTGCCGTCGGCGTCGACCTCGAAGTCGGGGGCGAGCGTGTTGACGCCCGAGGTCTGCAGCCACTCCTTGGCCCAGGCGCCGAGGTCACGGCCCGACGCCTTCTCCAGCGCGCCGAGCAGGTCGGCGAGCTCGCTGTTGCCGAAGGCGTGCGCCTTGAAGTACGCCCGGAGGCCGGTCAGGAACTCCTCCTCGCCGACCCACGCGACGAGCTGCTTCAGCGACGAGGCGCCCTTGGCGTAGGTGATTCCGTCGAAGTTCACCTCGACCGCCTCGAGGTCGTAGTTGTCCGCGGCGATCGGGTGGGTCGAGGGGAGCTGGTCCTGGCGGTAGGCCCAGTTCTTGCGGGCGTTGGTGAAGCCGGTCCACGCCTCGACGTACTTGGTCGCCTGCACCGACGCGTGGTGCGAGGCCCACTCGGCGAACGACTCGTTGAGCCACAGGTCGTCCCACCACCTCATCGTCACGAGGTCGCCGAACCACATGTGCGCCATCTCGTGGAGGATCGTGTTGGCGCGCTGCTCGTAGAAGGAGCGGACCTGGCGGCTGCGCGGGAGGTACTCGTCGCGGAACGTCACGCAGCCGGCGTTCTCCATCGCGCCCATGTTGTACTCCGGCACGTAGAGCTGGTCGTACTTGCCGAACGGGTACGGGAAGTCGAAGGCGTCCTCGAAGAAGGCGAAGCCCTGCTTGGTGACCTCGAGCAGCTCGTCGATGTCGAGGTGCTCCTTCATCGACTGGCGGCAGTAGTGGCCCAGCGGGATCTCGCCGTGCTTGCCGGAGTAGGAGTCGAGGACCTCGTGGTACTCACCGGCGACGATCGCGGTGATGTAGGTCGACATCCGCTCGGTCGTGGGGAAGCTCCAGGTGGCCTTGCCGTCAGCCCCAGGGGCGGGCTGCGGGGTGGGCGCGTTGGAGACGACCTTCCAGTGGTCGGGGGCGGTGACGGTGAAGGTGAACGTGGCCTTGAGGTCGGGCTGCTCGAAGGTGGTGTAGACGCGGCGGGCGTCGGGGACCTCGAACTGCGTATAGGTGTAGACCCGGTCGTCGGCGGGGTCCACGAACCGGTGCAGGCCCTCGCCGGTGCGGCTGTACGTGCAGTCGGCGACCACCCGCAGCTCGTTTTCGGCCTGCAGTCCGTCGAGCCGGATCCGGCTGTCCTCGTAGACCGTGGCGGCGTCGAGGGGCTCACCGTTGAGGGTGATCTGGTGGATGGTCGCACCGACGAGGTCGGCGAAGGTCGAGGCACCGGGCTGCGAGCACGAGAACCGGATCACGGTGGTCGAGCCGAAGGCGGTGTCGGACGTCGTGAGGTCGAGGTCCACGCTGTAGGACTCGACGTCGAGGATCTCGGCGCGTGCGCGCGCCTCGTCCCGTGTGAGGTTGGTTCCAGGCATGCGGGCATCCTTTCACCCGGTCCAGGGAACAAGACAACCTGTTAGAGCGTTCTGAAGGTAGGCGAACGTTCAACTACCTTCGAGGAGACCCGTGGCCGCCCATATCGGTGAGACGACCGACCGCACCCCCGTCGACTTCTGGTTCGACCCGCTCTGTCCCTGGGCGTGGCTGACCTCCCGCTGGCTCCTGGAGGTTGCCGAGGTACGTCGGATCGCCCCGTCCTTCCACGTCATGAGCCTGGCCTACCTCAACGAGGGGAAGGACGACCTGTCCGAGGACTACCGCAGCTTCCTGGAGCGCGCCTGGGAGCCGGTGCGCGTCGTGATGGCAGCCGCCGAGACCGAGGGGTCCGACGTCGTCCTCCCGCTCTACACCGCCATGGGCAACCGCATCCACCTCGAGGGCCGGACGGTCGACCGCGCTCTCGTCGAGGAGTCGCTCGAGGAGGTCGGCCTGCCCAGCAGGCTCGCCGACGCGATGCGCGACTCCTCCTACGACGAGGACATCCGCAAGTCTCACCACCTCGGCATGGACCAGGTCGGCCAGGAGGTCGGCACCCCGGTCATCAGCGTCGAGGGCGTCGCTTTCTTCGGACCCGTCGTCACCCCGACGCCCAAGGGCGAGGCGGCCGGCAGGCTCTGGGACGGCGTGCTGCTCGTCGCCGGGACACCGGGGTTCTACGAGCTCAAGCGGTCCCGCGAGAAGGGCCCCGACTTCTCCTGACCCGGCTGGTCTGCCGCGCTGGGTGGTGTCGACCCGGCTGGTCTGCCGCGCTGGGTGGTGTCGACCCGGCTGGTCCGCCGCGCTGGGTGGTGTCGACCCGGCTGGTCTGCCGCGCTGGGGCCCGGAGGGGTAGGGCGGGATGTAGTTCGTGAGCGAACTGCTCCTGCGATCCAGTCAGCTGAGCGATCTGCTCACGAACTATCGGGGCCACCCCGCGGCGGACGCGACGGGTCGGCGGGCTTTCGCACGGCGGACGCGACGGGTCGGCGGGCTTTCGCGCGGCGGACGGGACGGGTCGGCGGGGTGCGGGAGGCCCACCCTAGGATTCTGGGCATGACCAGAGTTCTGTCCGCTGTCGCCTGGCCGTACGCCAACGGCCCGCGCCATATCGGCCACGTGGCCGGTTTCGGCGTGCCCTCCGACGTGTTCAGCCGCTACATGCGGATGGCCGGACACGACGTGCTCATGGTCTCCGGTACCGACGAGCACGGCACCCCGATCCTCGTCGCCGCCGACGCCGAGGGCGTGACCCCGCGCGAGCTCGCCGACCGCAACAACCGCCTGATCGTCGAGGACCTCGTCGCGCTGGGCCTGTCCTACGACCTGTTCACGCGTACGACGACGCGCAACCACTACGCCGTGGCGCAGGAGATGTTCACGACCGTGCACCGCAACGGCTACATGGTCGAGCGGACGACGAAGGGGGCGATCTCGCCGTCGACGGGCCGCACCCTGCCCGACCGCTACATCGAGGGGACGTGCCCGATCTGCGGGGCCGACGGGGCCCGCGGCGACCAGTGCGACACCTGCGGCAACCAGCTCGACCCGACCGACCTGATCAACCCGGTCAGCAGGATCAACGGGGAAGTGCCGGAGTTCGTCGAGACCCAGCACTTCTTCCTCGACCTGCCGGCGCTGGCCGACGCGCTCTCGGAGTGGCTCGACGAGCGGGAGGCCTCGGGCACGTGGCGGCCGAACGTGATCCGGTTCAGCAAGAACATCCTCGACGACATCAGGCCGCGGGCGATGACCCGCGACATCGACTGGGGCATCCCGGTGCCGCTCGAGGGGTGGCGCGACCAGCCGAGCAAGCGGCTCTACGTGTGGTTCGACGCGGTCATCGGCTACCTGTCCGCCTCGATCGAGTGGGCCCGTCGTCTCGGAGAGCCGGACCGGTGGCGTGACTGGTGGAACGACCCCGAGGCGTTGTCCTACTACTTCATGGGCAAGGACAACATCACCTTCCACAGCCAGATCTGGCCTGCCGAGCTCCTGGCGTACGACGGCCGGGGCAGCCGTGGTGGGGAGCCGGGCGAGTACGGCGTCCTGAACCTTCCCACCGAGGTCGTCTCATCCGAGTTCCTGACGATGGAGGGCAGGAAGTTCTCCTCGTCGAAGAAGGTCGTGATCTACGTCCACGACGTGCTGGAGCGCTACCAGGCCGACGCGCTGCGCTACTTCATCTGCGCGGCGGGGCCGGAGAACCAGGACAGCGACTTCACCTGGGCGGAGTTCGTGCGCCGGACCAACGACGAGCTCGTCGCGGGCTGGGGGAACCTGGTCAACCGCACGGCGAACATGATCGCCAAGAACTTCGGCGAGATCCCCGCGGCGGGGGACCTGGCGGCGGAGGACGAGGTGCTTCTCGACGCGGTCGAGGAGGCGTTCGGCACGGTCGGTGACCTGGTCGGCCGGCACCGGTTCAAGCAGGGCATCGGCGAGGCGATGCGGATCGTCGGCGAGGTCAACAAGTACGTCTCGGACAGGGCGCCGTGGAAGCTGAAGGGCGAGGAGGAGCGCGAGCGTCTCGCGACGATCCTGCACGTGACTGCCCAGGCGGTGGCGGACTGCAACCTGCTCCTCGCGCCGTTCCTGCCGCACAGCGCCAACGCGGTCGACCGGGTCCTCGGCGGTTCGGGCGAGGTGGCGCCGATGCCGCGCATCGAAGAGGTCGAGGACCTCGACGGCGGGCAGGCGTACCCGGTCATCACCGGGGAGTACTCCCTCACACCGCGGTGGGAGCGCCGGCCGATCGTGCCCGGCACGCCGATCGCGAAGCCGGTGCCAGTCTTCACCAAGCTCGACGCCTCCGTGGTGGAGGAGGAGATCAAGCGCCTCGAGGAGGCCTGAGGTGGTGCTGCACCCGCAGGCCGAGGCGG
>DATHVS010000252.1:0-9961 GCA_035461195.1 Nocardioidaceae bacterium | reverse complement strand
GAACTCGTCGAGCTGCTCCTGGCCCACGTCGGCGAGGGAGAGCATCACCTGGAGCTCGGTGCCGTCGCCCTCGCGGAGCCGGGCGAAGCAGAGCTTGCCGGTGTTGCGGAGGAAGATCGCGCGACCCGCCACCGCGACCTGCTCGCCGGTGCGGGTGTCGGCCTCGAGGTCGCCCGCGGCCATCAGCGGGTCGAACTTCTCGCGGATCTCCTTCAGCGTGTGGGTCCGCGCGACGACGAGGGGGTACGCCGGGCGGCCGGACTCGAGCAGACGCTCCCGCTTCTCGAGGCGCACCCGCATCTGCTCGGGGAGGTCCTCCTCCTCGGCCGGGGCGGCGGGGGGTGTCTGGTCGGTCATGGTGCAGAAGCCTATTCGGTGGAGGTTGCGGGCGGGGTCAGTGGTGGTTGCGGTGGAAGACCAGCTCGAGGCCGCGAAGTGTCAGCCACGGCTGGTGCTCGGTCACGGTCGTGCACTCGTCGACGACGAGGGGGGCGAGGCCGCCGGTGGCGATGACGTTCACGCCGTCGGCCGGCGCGAGCTCGTCGACCATCCGGGTGACGATGCCGTCGACCTGGCTGGCAAAGCCGTAGAGCACCCCCGACTGGAGCGCCTCGACGGTGTTCTTCGCGATCACGTGGCGCGGCCGGAGCAGCTCGATCTTGCGCAGCTGCGCGCCACGGCGCCCCAGGGCTTCCAGGGAGATCTCGATGCCAGGCGAGATGGCGCCCCCGACGTACTCCCCCTTCGCGCTGACCACGTCGAACGTGGTGGCCGTGCCGAAGTCCACGACGATCGAGGGACCGTCGTAGAGGGTGGCAGCGGCGAGCGCGTTGATGATCCGGTCGGAGCCGACCTCGCGCGGGTTGTCCATCAGGATCGGGACGCCGGTGCGGACACCGGGCTCGACGACCACGTGCGGGATGTCGCCGTAGTAGTCGCGCAGCATGTCGCGCCACTCGTGGAGCACGGAGGGCACCGTCGAGCACACCGCCACACCGGCGGGGCGGACGTCGGTGCCGTCGAGGAGGTTGCGGATGAGCACGGCCCACTCGTCGGCGGTACGTCGCTCGTCGGTGGCCACCCGCCAGTGGAGGAACACCTCGCCCTTCGTGACGAGGCCGACCGTCGTGTGGCTGTTGCCGATGTCGGCGCACAGCAGCGGCGAGGTCATGATCCGCCTGCCTCGTCACGCAGGTCCATGGCGATGTCGAGGGCCGGGGCGGAGTGGGTGAGGGCGCCGACCGCGAGGTAGTCGACACCGGTGGAGGCGACCTCGCGGGCCCGGTCGAGGGTGAGGCCGCCGGAGGCCTCGAGCTTCGCGCGGCCCGCGTTGATCCCCACGGCCTCGCGCATCGTGGCGGTGTCCATGTTGTCGAGCAGCACCTGGTCACACCCCTCGGCGAGCAGGTCGCTCAGCTGCTCCAGTGTCGTGACCTCGACCTGGACCGGCACCTCCGGGAAGTGGTGTCGCACCGCCCGGTAGGCCTCCACGACACCACCGGCGGCGAGCACGTGGTTGTCCTTCACGAGCGCCTGGTCCGACAGGCTCGCCCGGTGGTTGAGGCCCCCGCCGCAACGCACGGCGTACTTCTCCAGCTGCCGCAGGTGCGGGACGGTCTTGCGGGTGTCGCGCACGCGCGCGCCGGTGCCCTCCAGCGCCTCGACCCAGGTGCGGGTGGTGGTGGCGACCCCGGAGAGATGGCACAGGAAGTTCAAGGCGGTGCGCTCGGCGGTGAGCAGCGACCGCACCGGCCCCCTCACGCTCATGATGACGTGGCCGCGCGCCACCTGGCTTCCGTCGCGGACGGGACGGTCGAGCCGGAGGTGGTCGCCTGCCACGAACCGGAGCACGAGCTCGGCGACGGCGCCGCCGGCCACCACCCCGTCGGCGCGGGCGGTGAAGTCGGCCCACGCCGTCGCGTGTGAGGGAACCGTGGCCTCGGTGGTGACGTCGGGTCCGGGCAGGTCCTCGTCGACGGCGTCGACCACGGCGTCGTACACGCGGCGCGGGTCGAGGCCGGCGTCGTCGAGCTCGGTGACCAGTGCGGTGGGTAGGTCGGCGAACGGGGTGCGGACGATGGTCACAGCGCTTCTCCTGTCGGGTGCGTCGACGCGGCTGCCTTGGGGGTGAGCTCGAGCCGCAGGCCTCCGCCGGGCTCCATCGTGACGTCGAGGTGGCCCGACCAGCGCTCGTCGTCGGTGTCGGGGTAGTCCTCGCGCCAGTGCGAGCCACGAGTCTCGGTGCGCGCCCGCGCGGCCTGCACCAACGCGCTCGCCACGGTGAAGAGGTTGGTGGCCCGCCACGACGCGGTCCCGGGCGTCGAGCCGGGCCGGCCGTCCCCGGGCATGCGACCGATCCGCTCCAGCTCTCGGGCCGCCTCGGCCAGCCCCTCGTCGGAGCGCAGCACGCCGGCGTGGTGCGTCATCACCTGCTGCACCGCGCCCACGGCGTGCGCGGGCACCAGCCCGAGGGTACGTCGGTCCGCGGCCGGCTCCTGCTGGGGAGGGAGGTCGTGGGCGACGGCCGCGGCGATGCGCCGGGAGAACACGAGACCCTCGAGCAGGGAGTTGGAGGCCAGACGGTTGGCGCCGTGGACCCCGGAGCAGGCCACCTCGCCGCAGGCGTAGAGCCCCGGCACCGTGGACCGACCGTCGAGGTCGGTGGCCACACCGCCCGAGGCGTAGTGGCAGGCGGGGGCAACCGGGATCAGGTCGGTGACGGGATCGATGCCGTGGCGACGGCAGGAGGCGAGGACGGTCGGGAAGCGGCGCCCCCACTTCTCGGCGCCGAAGGCTCGTGCGTCGAGCCACATGTGGGGCTGCCCGGTCTCGCGCATCCGGCGCATGATCGCCTTGGCGACGACGTCGCGGGGGGCGAGGTCGGCGAGCGGGTGCAGGCCCTCCATGAAGCGGTTGCCGTCGTGGTCGACGAGGAAGGCTCCCTCACCGCGGACCGCCTCGGAGATCAGCGGCTGCTGGCCGTAGGACTCCTCCCCCAGCCACATCACGGTGGGGTGGAACTGCACGAACTCGAGGTCGCGCACGATCGCCCCTGCCCTGAGAGCGAGCGCGATGCCGTCGCCGGTGGCCACGGGCGGGTTGGTCGTCGCGGAGAAGACCTGGCCCATGCCGCCGCTGGAGAGCACGACGGCACGGCACCTGACCGCCCCCACCCCCTCCTCCTGGCCCTCCCCCATCACGTGCAGGGTCACCCCCGCCACGGCGCCGTCGGAGGCGAGCTCGAGGTCGAGAGCGAGAGCGTGCTCAATGACGACGATGTCGGGGGCCGCGGCCACGGCGGCGACGAGAGCTCGCTGGATCTCGGCCCCGGTGGCGTCGCCGCCGGCGTGGAGGATGCGCCGGCGCAGGTGGCCGCCCTCCCGGGTCAGGGAGAGCTCCCCTGCCGCGGTCTGGTCGAACTCGGTGCCGAGGGCGATCAGCTCCCGCACTGCGTCGGGCCCCTCGGTGACGAGGGTGCGCACGGCGTCCTCGTCACACAGGCCGGCGCCGGCGACGAGGGTGTCCTCGAGGTGCTCCTGCGGGGTGTCCTCGGGGCCGAGAGCGGCGGCGATGCCTCCCTGGGCCCAGGTCGTGGCCCCGGCGGAGAGGAGGTCCTTGGTGACGACGAGGACACGGCTGCCGGGCACCGAGGCGTGGATCCGCAGCGCTGCGGTGAGGCCGGCGATGCCGGAGCCGACCACGACCACGTCCGCGTGCTCGGTCCAGCCGGCCGGCGGGGCCTCGAGCCGCTCGGGGACGACCGGGCCGCTCACCATGTGCGTCGTCGACTCACCGTGACCCCGAGTGGGTGAGGTCGCCCCGGACCAGGCCGCTTCCGGGGAGCGCCTCGGCGGGGTCGTCGCCGGTACCGACGATCTTGTTGTCG
This sequence comes from Nocardioidaceae bacterium, assembly GCA_035461195.1. Lineage (GTDB taxonomy): Bacteria > Actinomycetota > Actinomycetes > Propionibacteriales > Nocardioidaceae > Nocardioides_C. The sequence goes on along the minus strand of DATHVS010000252.1, from coordinate 6,075 downwards.
GCGTCGACGAACACCACCCGGGGCTTGTACTCCCGGGCCTCGGCGGTCTCCATCTGGCCGTAGGCGATGAGGATGACCAGGTCGCCGGGCTGCACGAGCCGGGCGGCGGCGCCGTTGATGCCGATCACGCCGGTACCACGCTCGCCGGCGATGGTGTAGGTCTCCAGCCGGGCACCGTTGGTGATGTCGACGATGTGCACCAGCTCGCCGGGGAGGAGGTCGGCGGCGTCGAGCAGGTCCTCGTCGACGGTCACGGACCCGACGTAGTGCAGGTCGGCCTGCGTCACCGTCGCGCGGTGGATCTTGCTCTTCATCATCGTGCGCAGCATCAGGTGCTCCCTGCTCGTCCACCCAGGGTCAGGGCGGTGTTGTCGATCAGACGGGTGGTGCCGACCCGCGCCGCGAGAAGCATCCGGGCGGGTCCCTGGGACGGTGCCGGACCCAGGTCGGGACCGGTCACCTCGAGGTAGTCGAGGTCGACGCCGGGCGCGTCGCGCAGGACCGCGCGGGCAGCTGCGAGCGCCCGGTCCGCTGCACCGACGGAGGTGTCCTCGACCGGCTCCGCAGCGGCGTCCGCCCCGGCGGCCAGAGCCGCGGACAGGGCGACGGCGGCACGACGCTGCTCGTCGTCGAGGTAGCGGTTGCGCGAGGACAGCGCCAGCCCGTCGGGCTCCCGGACGGTCTCCACGCCGACCACCTCGACAGGCATGCACAGGTCCGCGACCATGCGCCTGATCATGACGAGCTGCTGGTAGTCCTTCTCCCCGAAGAACGCGAGGTCGGGGCCGACGAGGCCGAAGAGCTTGGCCACCACGGTCAGCACCCCGCGAAAGTGTCCCGGACGCGACGCGCCCTCCAGCAAGGTGGCCATCGGGCCGGGTTCGAGGGTGACCTGCGGCTCGCCACCGGGGTAGACCTCCTCGACCGACGGCGCGAAGACCACGTCGGCACCCTCGGCCGCGCACACCTCCAGGTCCGTGTCGAAGGTGCGGGGGTAGCGGTCCAGGTCCTCCCCCGGACCGAACTGCATCGGGTTGACGAAGATCGAGACGACGAGAGCGTCCGTGCCGTCCGTGCGCTGCCGTCCGGCGCGCATCAGTGCCGCATGGCCGTCGTGGAGCGCGCCCATGGTCGGCACCAGGGCAACCCTGCCGCCACGAGCCCGGACCTCGGCCAGAGCCTGTGCCAGCTCGGCCCTGGTGGAGGCGACGAGCGGCCGGCGTACGGCGGAGCTGGTGCCCGGCGGCGAGGTGCCGGCGCTCACGCCGTGGCCCGGCGGTGCTCGGTCAGCGCACCGTCGAGGATGCCGACGATCTTGGCCGCCCGGATCGGGAGCAGTCGGCCGTCCAGGACCGCCCGTTCGGCGGTTGCCCGGGCCATCGCCACGTAGGACTCGAGCGTCGCGGGCGAGCTCTCGGCGATGTCGGCGAGGTGGGCCCGGACGGTGTTGACGTCGCCGCGGACGATGGGGCCGGTGAGCGCCGCGTCACCGTAGGACAGGGCGTTGTCGAGGGCCGCGGTCAGCAGCGGACGCAGGGTCGAGGCGGGGTCGTCGGCGCCGGAGGCCCGCAGCAGGTCCATGGCCTGGGCGACCAGGGTGACGAGGTGGTTCGCGCCGTGGGCGAGGCCCGCGTGGTAGAGCGCGCGGCGCTCCTCCGGGACCCAGATCGCGGTGCCGCCGAGGTCGGCGACGAGCGACGCGGCGAGGGACTCGGTCTCGTCGGTGGCGGTGACGCCGAAGACGCAGCCCTCGAGCCGGTCGAGGTCGACGTCGGTGCCGGTGAAGGTCATCGCCGGGTGCATCGCCAGCACGTGGGCGCCCCGCGCCGCGGCGGGAGCCAGGGCCGCGAGACCGTGCTTGCCGGAGGTGTGGACGACGTGCTGCCCGCTCCGGATCGCGCCGGCGGCACTCAGCATGTTCGCGACGTTCTCGAGCATGTCGTCGGGGACGGTCAGCAGGAGCAGGTCGCAGGCCCGCGCGACAGCCGTCGGCTTGTCGACGTGGACGCCGGGAAGCAGCGTCTCGATGCGGGTGCGGGAGGCCGGGGACTCGCCGGCGACGGCCACGATCTCGTGTCCCTTGGCGCGCAGTGCGGCCGCGAGGACGGCGCCGACACGACCGGCGCCCACAACCCCGATGCGGGTCATCGAACTCACCTTTCCGTTCCAGTCCCCGATGTCGGGGTACCGGACGTTTTGCTGGGCTCGTGCAGTTCGAGGGTACGCCGCAAGCGCCCCCCGGCGACAGGTGGCCTCTGTCACAGGAGCCCCGCCGAAGGGCCCGCGTAACCTGACCGGCATGAGCCACCCCACCCCGCTGGGCATGCCGCCGATGCCCCCGCCGACCACCGACCCGCCGTGGAAGAAGGCGTGGGACGCGGCTCTGTACGGCCCGGGCGGGTTCTTCCGGAGGGAGTCACCGGTCGCGCACTTCCGGACCTCTGTCCACGCCTCTCCGCTGTTCGCGCAGGCCGTCGTGACCCTCACCCGCCGTGCGGGCCTCGACACGATCGTCGACGTGGGAGCCGGGCGGGGTGAGCTCCTCGCCGAGGTGCACCGCATCGACCCGTCCCTGACCCTCCTCGGCGTGGAGGTGGCCCCACGCCCGTCCGAGCTGCCCGACGCGGTCGACTGGAGCCCGACCCTCCCCGTGGAGGTCGACGGTCTCGTCGTCGCGAACGAGTGGCTCGACAACATCCCCTGCCACGTGGTCGAGGTCGACCCCTCCGGCACACCCCGGGTCGTGCACGTCGACCCCACGACCGGCCACGAGACGCTCGGGGCGGCACTGACCGCCCGGGCCGTCCCGGCCGGGCTCGCCGCGTGGTGTGTCCAGTGGTGGCCCCTCGACGACGCGCCACCAGGGACCCGCGCCGAGGTCGGCACCACGCGCGACGAGGCCTGGTCCGACGTCGTCGGGCGGGTGACCCGCGGCCTCGCGGTGGCGGTCGACTACGGTCACACGACACAATCGCGGCCGCCCTTCGGCACGCTGCGGTCCTACCTGGACGGTCGCGAGGTCGACGTACTCCCGGACGGCTCGCGCGACGTCACAGCGCACGTGGCGGTCGACTCCGTCGCGGCCCGGAGCAGCGGCACGGTTCTCCGTCAGCGGGAGGCGCTCCGGGCGCTCGGCGTGTCCGGGACCCGGCCCGACCTCGCGCTGGCCACGCAGGACCCGTCCGGCTACGTCCGCGCACTGTCCCGGGCGGGGGAGGCGACCGAGCTGACCGACGAGGCGGGGCTCGGCGGCTTCTCCTGGGTGGTCACTCGCCGCGGCGACGTCCCGCCGCTCGGCGAGCTCCTGACCCGGTAGGTCAGCGCTGCTGGCGCCGGGCCCAGGCCGTCATCGCCACCTCGACGCCGAACAGCCGACGCGCCTCGGCCGCGTCGCGGTGCCGCGCCCGGACCACCGTCGGCCCCGGGGGGCTGTCGGTGTGTACGTCGGCCAGGCCGAGCAGCCGCTGCCGGGGGCCCTGCGTGATGCGGACCGACTGCACGCGTGCCTGCGGCGCAGCATGGGTTCGCCGCGCGAACCAGCCCTCACGGGAGACCACGAGGTGCTCGGTCGTCCCGACGCGCAGGAACCGGAACCCGACGGGGGCGAGCCACCGTGCCCGGGACGGCACCGGTCGCAGGTGGGCCGTCTCCGGGTCGAGGCCGCCGAGGACGTGGCGGGCGAGCGCGTGCACCACCCGCCGGTCGCCGACGGGAAGCACCGTGGACGGCGCCGGCCCCTCGTCCGTCCCGACGCCGTAGCCGGCGATGGACACGTCGAGCCGGGCCCAGCCGAGCGCCCGCCACAGCAGGGGCTCGGTGACCACGACGCCCTGCACGCGATGGAGGGCGATCGTCTGGGCGCTGAGGTCGAACAGGCCCCGCTTGACCTGCATGCCCGCCGGCGTCTCCGAGACGGTGAACCGGAAGTTCTGGGAGAACCGCCGGAACAACGCGATGCCGAAGCCGAACAGCACCGGCACCATCGCCCCCAGCCCGACCAGCTCGCCGCTGGCCACGAAGGCGGTGACCATGCCCGCCATCACCAGGACCAGGGCGACCGTCTCGCCCGAGAGGACGATGGAGAGGGCGAGCATGGAAAGGTTCACGTGGGCGATCACCTGCTCCGGGGCGGGGGCAGCGGGGGCGACCTCACCGGCAGGCCCCTGGGCCACGCCCTGCGCCACGGCCGGGCCCACCTCCCCCGCAGCCGCGTCGCGGTGGGTCGCACCGAGCTCGTCGCGGCGCGCCAGGAGGAGGTCCTTGAGCCGCCGGGCCTCGGACAGCTGGAGGTAGGCGAGGGACCCCTCGCGAGAGCTGCCGCCGGCCACGTCCATGCGCAGCTCGGCCAGCCCGAAGAGCCGGGCCACGAACGGCTGCACGATGTCGATGCCCTGGAGCCGGTCGATGCGGATCCGACGCGACTGCCGCTGGATCACTCCCGTGTCCACGCGCAGCTCGTCGGACTCGATCCAGAAGGTGGTGCGCAGCCACGACACCGCCCCGAACAGGCCGCCGCCGAGCAGAAGCAGGACGAAGAGCGTCGCGGTGGGGCCGAGCTCACCGCGCGTGACGTCGCGGATGACCGTCATGCCCGCGGCCAGGAGCACGATGAAGCTGCGCACCAGCGGGGTCAGCGGCGAGAGGCGCTGAGGCGGCCGGTCGGCCGCGACCCGGGGCGGCTGTCCGGGTGGGGCCTGGGGCGGCTGCCCGGGCGGGGCCTGGGGCGGCTGCTCGGAGGGCTGCCCGGGCGATGGTCCCGGCGGCGGCTCGGTCACAGGCCGGCCGCCTGGGACTCACCGAGCTCGGTGAGGCGGTCGCGCAGGAAGGCTGCCTCGTCGGCGGGCAGGCCGGGGATGCGTGCACCCGTGCGGGGGCTAGCCGTGTGGAGACGCACCGTCGCGATGCCGTACAGCTGCTCGAGCGGCCCGGCGGTGATGTCGACGAACTGCATCCGGCCGTAGGGCACGGCGATCAGCTCGCGGAACAGGGCGCCGTGCTTGATGTAGAGGTCGTCGTCGCGCTCGGCGTACCCCCAGTAGCTCACGTTGCGGCCGATCACCCACCAGCCGAAGCCCGCAAGGGCGACCAGTGCGACATCCGCAGCGAGCACCAGCGTCGAGGGGAGTGCGAAGGCCCACGCGACCACCCCGAGCGCCAGCAGCACGACCAGGGTCGAAGCGAGAAGCACCGTGCGTCGGAGTCTGCGCAGCTGCGGCGAGACCGGACGCCAGGCGTTGCCGGGGGGCGCGAAGAGGTCGTCCACGCGACCAGGCTAGCCATCGGACCGACAGGACCGGACGTCCCATGGCCGCCGGACCCGCCATCGACGCCTCGACGGCTCCGGCCCACACCTGACTCGCCCTACTCCTGTCGAGGGCCGAGCCGTGCCACGATGGGGCTCGTGACCGGTCACCAGCACGAGCAGATCACCGTCGGGATGGGTGCAGGCGCCGCGGGGTTCGGCTACGAGCGCGGTGGTGGACCCGGCATGGCCACCCAGGACATGGTCCTCAACATCGGTCCGCAGCACCCCGCCACCCACGGCGTACTGCGGCTGCGCCTCACGCTCGACGGCGAGCGGATCGTGCACTGCGAGCCGATCGTGGGCTACATGCACCGCGGTGTCGAGAAGCTCTTCGAGGTCCGCGACTACCGGCAGATCATCGTGCTCGCCAACCGGCACGACTGGCTCTCGGCGTTCTCCAACGAGCTCGGCGTCGTGCTCGCCGTCGAGCGGATGCTCGGCATGGAGGTCCCGACCCGGGCGGTGTGGCTGCGCACCCTGCTCGCCGAGCTCAACCGGGTCCTGAACCACCTGATGTTCATGGGGTCCTACCCGATCGAGCTCGGCGCGATAACGCCGATGTTCTACGCCTTCCGTGAGCGCGAGACCATCCAGCAGGTGATGGAGGAGCTCTCCGGCGGTCGTATGCACTACATGTTCAACCGCGTCGGGGGCCTCAAGGAGGACATCCCCGCCGGCTGGCTCGACCGGTGCGCCGCCGCCGTGGCCGCGGTGCGCTCCCGTGTGCCGCAGATCGAGGACCTGATCTTCGGCAACGAGATCTTCCAGGC